>NZ_BMVN01000013.1:0-239593 GCF_014650735.1 Streptomyces canarius | reverse complement strand
CCAGGCAGCCATCACCCTCGCCTCGCTCCTGATGTGGGCGTGACATTTGAAGACAGAACCTAGGGCCGGACGTACATGAACTACGGCTGGTGACAGGGCGGTTGGCCGACCGCCTTGGCTTTCGTGGACGACGTCGCGCCTCCAGAGTTGCCCACCGGATCCCCGGCGAACCGCCCTGGAAGCCGCGATTCGCACGCAAGCGTGATGACAAGTCGATAAACCCCTATCGCCATCTTTAGGCACATCTGCCCCTGGAGTGACACTTCACATGACCTCCGACCTCAAGCGACACAGGGGATGAATCGTTCCGGCACCCTTCCGGCCCATCCGCCCGCCACCGGCGCGCCGCGCCTGCCCGCCCTTCCCATTTTCGAACGGGTGTACGAACATGGAGGCATGGCCACCATCGACCGGCAGGCCACGACGCTGGCCCTCGCACACGCCCTGTCAGCCGCCGAACGCGGACTGGCCGTGATCCCCCTGTCCCGGACGAAGCTCCCGGCCCTGCGCTCCCCGCACCGCGACGACCCGGACCCGGCGGGGCGGCCCTGCCACGGCGCGTGCGGTCGCTTCGGCCACGGCGTGTACGACGCCTCCACCGACCCCGTCCGCATCCGCGAGCTCTTCGCCGCCGCGCCCCGGGCCACCGGCTACGGCATAGCCTGCGGGCTGCCCCCGTACCACCTGATCGGCGTCGACCTGGACACCAAGTCCGGCACGGACTCCTCGGCCGCCCTGCGGGAACTGGCCCTGCGCCATCTGTTCACGATCCCGGAGACGGTCGTCGTCCTCACCCCGAGCGGCGGCCGTCACCTCTGGCTGACCGGCCCGCCCGGCGCCGTCGTACCGAACTCGGCCGGCCGGCTCGCGCCCGGCATCGACATCCGGGGCGCCGGCGGCTACCTCGTCGGCCCCGGCTCCCGCACCGACCACGGCGTCTACACCGTCGCGCCCGGCACGGCCGACCTCGCCCCGGCCTCCTGCCCGCCGTCCCTCCTGCGGCTCCTGCTGCCCCCGCCCCGCGCGCCCCACCCCACCCGCCCGGCGGCGGGCGACCACGGACAGGGACTGGTCCAGTTCGTGCTCGCCGCGCACGAGGGGCAGCGCAACACCCGCCTGTTCTGGGCGGCCTGCCGCGCCTACGAGAACGGCATCGGGCCCGCCCTGGCGGACCCCCTCGTGGCCGCCGCCCGCGACACCGGCCTGACCGAACACGAGGCCCGCGCCACGATCGCGTCGGCGGCCCGGCTGACGGGGCACCGGCCGTGAGGCCGGCGCCGAGCCACGGGCCCCTTGGGAACAGGAGCTCAAAGGGCCGGCCCAGCAGCGACGGCTTCCTGTCACTCGGCGCGGCCGGCCCCCGCGCGCGAGCGGACACCGCTCAGCACGACGGCCCCTGACCGTTTCGCCTGGTCAGGGGCCGTTCACCTGCGCGGTGGGTGTGGGATTTGAACCCACGGTGGCTCGCGCCACGACGGTTTTCAAGACCGTTCCCTTAGGCCGCTCGGGCAACCCACCTCGCCCGCCCACCAGGGGCGGAGCGGGTACAGCGTACCGGGCGCGGGCCGGGGTGTGGGGGCATGGCCCCCGTGGGTCAGTTGTCGCCCACCCGGGAACCCAGCGTCAGTTCCACCGTGTGATCCTGGCCGCCCCGCTTGTAGGTGACCGTCACCTTGTCGCCCGGCTTGTGGGTCCAGATCTCCCCGATCAGGGTCGGTCCGCTGTCGATCACGTGGTCGTCGAACTTGGTGATGACGTCACCGGGCTTGAGGCCGGCCTTGTCCGCCGGACCGCCCGTCTCGACCGCTGCGGAGCCGCCCGTGCCCTGGTCGGTGATCTGCGCGCCGTCGCTGGAGTCCGTCAGGGAGACGGACGCGCCGATGCGCGCGTACACCGGCTTGCCGGTCTTGATCAGCTGCTGGGCGACGTACTTGGCCTGGTTGATCGGGATGGCGAAGCCCAGGCCGATCGAGCCGGACTGGCCGGTGCCGAAGCCGCCGCTGCCGGTGGACTGGATCGCGGAGTTGATGCCGATGACCGCGCCGGAGGCGTCCAGCAGCGGGCCGCCGGAGTTGCCGGGGTTGATGGACGCGTCGGTCTGAAGGGCGCTCATGTACGACGCCTTGCTGTTGGAGCTGCCGTCGCTGGAGGCCACCGGGCGGTTCTTGGCGCTGATGATGCCCGTGGTGACCGTGTTGGACAGGCCGAAGGGAGCGCCGATGGCGATGGTCTCGTCGCCGACGGCCACCTTGTCGGAGTCGCCGAGGGCGAGCGGCTTGAGGTCGGAGGGGGCGTTCTTGAGCTTGATGACCGCGACGTCGTAGCCCCGCGCGTGGCCGACGATCTCGGCGTCGTACTTCTTGCCGTTCGGGAAGGTGGCCGTCAGCTTGCCGCCGTCCACGGCGTCCGCCACCACGTGGTTGTTGGTGACGATGTGGCCCTGGGTGTCGAAGACGAACCCGGTGCCCGTGCCGCCCTCGCCGTTGGTGCTCTCCGCCTCGATGGTCACCGTGCTGGGCAGCGCCTTGGAGGCCACGCCGGCGATCGTCCCCGGCGCGCGCTTGACCTGCGTGACGCCGCCGTCGGACGCGGAGACGGTGGTGGAGCCGCGGTCGTCCCGGTCCTTGGCCAGGGTGTAGCCGAGGCCGCTGCCCAGGCCGCCCGCCACCAGCGCGGCCACCAGGACCGCCGCGACCAGTCCGCCGCGTCCGCCGCGCGGCTTGGGGGCGGGCTGCTGGTAGGTGCTTCCCCAGCCGGCGCCCGCGCCGCCGGAGCCGCCGTCGGCGTAGGCCGGGGTGGCCGGCGGCGGAGGCGGCCAGGAGCCGTCGGGGGCCGGGCCGGGCTGGTACGCGGGGCCGTGGTCCGCCGCCGCGGAGGCCGCCGGGGCCTCGTGGGGCACGGGCGGGAGCGGAGCCGTCGGCGCGTTCCCCTCGGGCGCGGGGCCCTGCGGGGACGCGGCGGGAGAGGCCATCGGCACGGGAGGTGCGGACGGCGCCGGGGGTACCGCGTTGCCCTCGTTCTCGGTGCTCACAGGTCTTCTCCTCGATCCACGCCTGGTGTCATCGGTCGCACTGGTCTGCGGTCAGCTTTTCCCACGGGCCGTCAGAGCACCATAAGCGGTGGCTGTGGGTCCGGCGACCGTCTTTATATAGGTTTATATAGGATCTTCCGGGCAAAGGTTTCATCAACCTGCATACCTCCTGCCCCGTTCGTCGCACCGGCGCGCCCGCGCCGCCACGTGTACCCCGCGACGGTGGCACCATGACGCGGTGACCCACGCCCGACAGCACTCCCTCCAGGTCGTCGCCCACCGCGGCGCCTCCGAGGACGCACCCGAGCACACGCTCGCCGCCTACCGGAAGGCCATCGAGGACGGCGCGGACGCCCTGGAGTGCGACGTACGGCTGACCGCGGACGGCCATCTGGTCTGCGTCCACGACCGGCGGGTGAACCGTACCTCCAACGGCCGCGGCGCGGTCTCCGCGCTGGAACTGGCCGATCTGGCCGCCCTCGACTTCGGCTCCCGGAAGACGCGCGAGGCCTGGCGCGGGCGGGACGAGGAACCCGACTGGGAGCACCGGCCGGAGGACCGCGAGGAGACCTCCGTGCTCACCCTGGAGCGGCTGCTGGGACTGGTCGCGGACGCCGGGCGGCGGGTGGAGCTGGCCATCGAGACCAAGCACCCCACGCGCTGGGCGGGGCAGGTCGAGGAGCGGCTGCTGACCCTGCTGAAACGGTTCGGGCTGGACGCGCCGGCCTCCGCCGCCGAGTCGCCGGTCCGGGTCATGAGCTTCTCGGCGCGTTCGCTGCACCGCGTGCGGGCCGTGGCGCCGACGCTGCCGACGGTGTACCTGATGCAGTTCGTCTCGCCCCGGCTGCGCGACGGACGGCTGCCCGTGGGCGTGCGCATCGCGGGCCCCTCGATCCGCATCGTGCGCGGTCACCCCGCCTACGTGGAGCGGCTGAAGCGGGCCGGTCACCAGGTCCACGTGTGGACCGTGAACGAGCCCGAGGACGTCGACCTCTGTGTCGGACTGGGTGTCGACGCCATCATCACCAACCGCCCGCGCGCGGTGCTGCGGCAACTGGGCCGCTGAGCCGGCCGGTCCCGTCCCCCCTCGCCGTGCGGGCCCGTCACGGGGTGTGCTCCGGCGCGTTCGCCGCGTGTCCATCCGTATCGAATGCGACACCGGAAGAGGATTGGCCGGTTTCCGGTACAAGCCAAGAGGGCATCCACCCCATGGCGTGGGGCGAAGGAGGTCTCGGGGGTGGCGTTGGTGGTGGCACAGGAGGTGCCCACGTCGTCGAGCATGGCCGTTCCCCATGGCCCTGCGGGCGTGGGGAAGGCGCGGCACCGGATGCGGGCGCAGCTGCGCAGCGGTGGCGTATCCGAATCGATCATCGACGACGCCGTACTGATCCTTTCCGAACTGCTGAGCAACGCCTGCAAGCACGGGCGGCCCCTGGGCGACGCGTCGGCCGGGGACGGGGACGTCCGCGCCGCCTGGCGGGTCGACGCGCGCGGGCGGCTCGTCGTGGAGGTCACGGACGGCGGCGGCCCGACCCGCCCGGCGCCGGCCACGCCCTCGGTGACCGCCCACGGCGGTCGCGGGCTGAACATCATCACCGCCCTCGCCAACGACTGGGGCGTCCGGGACGACGTCCGGGGCGAGGTGACGGTCTGGGCGCTGGTCCACGAGGACGTCCACGATCCCGACGCCGGGTACCAGCGCGGGGGTTTCGCTACGCGCGTCACCCGGTCCGCGCCGCTGCCCGACCTGTCCGGGCTCGACTTCGCCGACGTGTTCGACGACCTCGACTGAACCAGGGCGGCGTGTCCCCCGTCCACCGCCCGCGGATTCGCCCACCGGCGTCGAGCGCGCGTGCGTTGTCCACAGGTTCCCGTCGGCCATGGTCCGAACGGCTAGGCTCCGGACGTACGAGAAGAGCCGTAACCGGGAGACACCCACCATGGCCAAAAAGCGACCCCAGACGAAGGTCAAGCCGCAGCTGATCGACGGGGAGATCCCGGTTGTCGGCGCCCGCGAACCCTGCCCCTGCGGCAGCGGCCGGCGTTACAAGGCCTGCCACGGCCGGGCCGCCGCGCACGCCGCGACCGAGCTGGTGCAGCGCCCGTTCGAGGGACTGCCGGGCGAGTGCGACTGGGTCGCGCTGCGCGAGCTGGTCCCGGCCGCGACGGCCGGGCTGAGCCTGCGCGACGGCCTGCCCGAGGGCGTCCCGTCGGTCACCCTGACCACCGTGCTGCCGATGGCCTGGCCGGCGCTGCGCCGCGACGACGGCTCGGTGCTGATCGGCCTCCAGAACGACACGGCGTCCGGTGACATCAGCCGCGACCTCGCCGACACGCTGCTGCGTGCGCTGGAGGCCGCGCCCGGCACCCCGGTGCAGGGCCGCCGGGCCCCCGCCGAGGGTCCGCGCCTCCAGGACCTGCTCGACCCGGAGGGCGCGTTCGAGCCGGTCGTGCACAGCGGCTTCGAGTTCTGGGTGCCGGACGCGGAGAACGCCACGCCGGAGGTGGCGGCCTCCCTGGAGCGGGCCAACGCCGCCGCCATCCCGACCGTGAAGCTGTCCGGCGTGGACGCCGCGTACTGGTGCGAGACCCCGGACAAGAACCACCTTCGCTGGGTCATGCCCCACCCGGAGGAGCAGCTTCTGGACGCCCTCGCGCGGTTGTACGCGGCGGGCCGGTCCAGCCTCGGCGAGGGCACCCGGCTCGTGGGCTCCTTCCGTGCTCACGGCCTCACCGTGCCGGTCTGGGACCTGCCGACCGGGGTCACCGCGGAGGACGTGGAGAAGCCGGCCGCCGAGTTCGCCGAGCGCCTCGCCGCCGCCCTCGCCGTCCAGGAGCCGCTGACTCCGGACGAGCGCCGGGCACGCGGCGGCCTGACCAACCGGCAGGTCACGCTCAGCTGACGCCCCGCGCGCGGGTGTCACGGCTGACCGGTCGGTCAGCCGTGACACCGGACCGCGCGGCAGGTGACTCCTGTCACAACTCCCGGTTCCGACAGGGAAATCGGTGTCCGAATCGCCAACCCGGAATTTGCGAACCGCCGATCTCTTGTTACCGTTCCAGTAGCCCGGTTGCTGGTGCATCCCCCGTCGCCAGCAACCGGGTCTTTCCATGCCCGCGTACGGCGGGACAGCGCGCAGCCGCCTGCCAACTCCCCTCGGCAGCTCAGGAGTTGCTGCCGGAGCGGAGCAGCAGTGCCCCCTCGGGGCCGCGCTCGGCGAACTCGCTGACGGCCGTGTAGGCGTCCGGCACGCCCCGGCTGCGCTCACGCGGCGTCTCACAGGTGGCGGGCTCGTCGTCGGCCCCGGTGGCACAGCGCATCTGCACGGTCCGGTCGCCCGGACCCATCAGGCTCAGCACGGAGTCCAGCGACCGGCCGGTGGCATTGCGGTAGTAGGTGCGCGCCCAGGTGTCCTCGCCCCGCGTCAGCACGCAGGTCTGTGCCTCGATGCCGTCGGGCGAGGTGAGTTCGGGGCCGCAGCGGGCGGCGGTGGTGAGCCCGAGACCGAGCAGGTGGGGGGAGCGGCTGCCGGTGTCCGGGCGGGCCGGGGCGTCACCGCGGGAGGCGGCCGGTACGGCGGCCCGGCCGGTGTCGCCCGCCTGCCGCGCGGAGGCAACGGCCAGCGGCAGCGCGACCATGGCGGCCACGAAGCCCGCGAGCGCGAGCAGACGGAACTGCCGGGGGTCGGGCCTTCGGTGGGTGCGCCGGCCGCGGTGCGGCCGTGGGGCACGGTGGCCGCCGGGTTGACGCTGCATATGCGGACGATAACGAGCGAGCGGGGCTCGCCCGCCCCGCCCGCGCCCGACACCCCTACAACTCGGGCGCGCTCACACCCGTACGAGTGAGGGCGTCGACCACGGCGTCCACGACGGCCTCCACATCCGGCACCCAGGGCGCGGCCGAGCCGGGCAGCGGCGCGCGCTCCCAGCGGACGGCGCCCTGGCCGGTCTCGGACGGGGGCAGCGCGACATAGCCGCCCTCGCCGTGGAAGCGCAGGGAGCCGGGGACGAAGTCCTTGGCGTAGAGCAGTTCGCCGAGCTGCTCCATGGAGTACGGCTTGACGAGCAGCGCCCAGCGGGTGGGCGAGGCGATCACCGGTCCGAGCCGCATGCCGCGCCGGTCGAGCAGGGCCAGGGCGCGGGAGGCGGCGAGCGCCGGCAGGCTGACCGCGCAGGGCGCCGTGCCCCCGGTGGCCAGGATGATCGGGGCCGCCGGCCGGTTGGTCCACCACCAGCGCACCATGCGCGCGTCGGTGGTGGCGGCGAGCAGGCCGGGGTCGAAGGGGTGCGCACCGGGCACCGTGCACTCCGGGTCGGGGCAGGCACAGCGGGCCCGCCCCTGCGGGTCCGGCGCCACGCCGGGGAGCACCGGCCACTGCCACTGCGCCGCGAAGGTCAGGGCCGCGCCGATCAGTTCAGGCCTCCCGTCGTTCCGCCTGGACAGAAGCCTGCGTCGCCTTCCGAGGATCTCGCGCATGAGCGCTCGTTCCTTTCCGTTGCACCGCTGGCAACACCGTGGGCCACATCACACCATGTGTCGATCACTTCACTGTGCGTACCTGTTGGCGCATCACACCCCCGCGCACGGCAGGGGGAACCCCAGGGGGTCGAGCATTGGCCGCGTCCGCGTCCATAGTGCGTCTATCAAAAGCACGGCTGCGGCGTGGGGGTGGCGAAGTCTGGCGTTTTGCCGTCGCGCGTATTTCTCTCCGCCTCCGCCACGGGAGGATGGGGCTCGGCCGTCGGTGGCTATGACGCCCGGGTCCGTCGCCAGGTTCCGGGTAGCCCCCAACCACCCCTGGCCTTCTCCGAGTACGTACCCATCACGACCGCTGTGACGCTCCGTGGAGCAAGGCCAGTCGACCGCAATGAACCGATACCTAAGGCAGTTTTGAGCCAACTTGGCAGTAAGGCAAGAGGTTCGAGGAAAACCCTCACCAACCTCATGGACACCAGGAATCCCCGCAGGACAATGCTGGACATCCCCTCATGACTGCGTGTACATGTGGAGACACTGCTAGCGGCGCAGAATGACATGGGGGTTTGCGATGCTTTTCAGCAATACGCACCGGTCTGAGGGCCGGACGCCATGAACGCCCCGCACCCTCCGAAAGTGGCTGGAATCGATCCTACGGCTCCCCCGCCCGCCCACACTGCCGCACCCGCCTCCCCCGCCTCAGGCACCTCCGGCTCCGCCCCCGCGGTCCCCGCGCCGCACAGTCCCGCCCCGGGCGCCCTGCTCCAGGACCGGCTGGCCGGCTGGGTCTCCGACCTCACGACCCTCCACGAACTCACCGAGCGCCTCTCCCGCACCGGCGCCCTCGACCCCGCCCTGCACGAACTGATGCGCGCCGGCGCCGCCCTGGTCGGCGCCCGCCGCGGCCTGGTCGTCCTGGAGCCCGCCGACGGCGACGGTCCGCGCACCACCCTCGGCCTCGGCCTCGGCCGCGCCGACCTCGGCCACATCGAGACCGTGCCGCGCGGCGCCCTGCCGTACGACCCCGGCGGCACCGCCGAGATCGTCCACCGGGACCTGTTCGCGGAGGAGGGCCTGGACCCCCGCCACCGCGAGGTGGCCGCCCGCCTCGGCTACGCCGCCAGCTACGCCCTCCCGCTCGCCACCGAGTCCGCCGGCCGCCTCGGCGCCGTCGTCTGGCTCTACGACGAACCGGCCGAGCCGCACGAGCGCCGGCGCCACCTCGTGGGCCTGTACGTCCGGCACGCCACCGAGCACCTCGCCCGGCTGCTGGAGGTGGAGCGCACGCGCGCGTGCGTGGCGACCCTCACCGACGAACTGCTGCCCGCCCGGCTGCCCCGGGTGCCCGGCGTCCAGCTCGCCGCCCGCCGCCGCGCGGGTCCGCGCGGCGGCGGTGACTGGTACGACGCCCTGCCGCTGCCCGAGGCCGCCCTCGGCCTCTCGGTCGGCTCGGTCACCGGCTCCGGGCCGAGCGCGGTGGCCGCCATGGGGCGGCTGCGCGCCTCCCTGCGCGCGTACGCCGTGATGGAGGGCGAGGACCCGGTCGCCGTCCTGTCCGACCTGGAGCTGCTGCTGCGGCTGACCGAGCCGGCCCGCTCGGCCACCGCCCTGTTCGCCTACTGCGAGCCCGCCGTGCGCAAGGTCACCCTGGCCGGTGCCGGGCACAGCCCGCCGCTGCTGATCGGCGAGCGGCGCACCGAGTTCGCCGAGACCTCCGTCTCCGCGCCGCTCGGCATGCTCGCCTGCTGGGAGGCGCCCAGCGTGGAGATCCAGGCGGAGGCCGGGGAGACGGTCCTGCTCTACACCGACGGGCTGCTGCACCGTACCGGCGACCCGATGGACCGGGCCTTCGCCCGGCTGCACGCAGCCGCCGCGAGCGTCCCGCGCGCGGCGCGGCAGGATCCGGGAGCCGTCGCCGACCACGTCCTGCGCGCGGTCCTGCCGGACGGCCTGGACACTGCCGACAGCGAGGAGGACGTCGTCCTGCTGGCGGCCCGCTTCGACTGAGCGCGCGCTCCGGGCGGCTGGCATGACCGGGCATAACAGGTCATCCGCCGCCGCCCGCTCCTGGTGCGACCGTACGATGATGGAGGTCCCCGCTCGGCCACAAGCAGGAGCGTCGCGGGCCCCGGGGGAGATCACTGGCGTACCGAGGAGGATCACGTGTCCGACGAGCTCAACCCGGCTGTCCCCGACTCCGCTACCGCGGAGGGCCCGGAGACCGAGGCCGAGGAGACCGTCAAGCAGCGGAAGAACGGCCTGTACCCGGGCGTGTCCGACGAGCTTGCCGAGAACATGAAGTCCGGCTGGGCCGACACGGAGCTGCGTGACCTGGAGCCGATCCCGCAGGCCGCCGAGACCGCGCGCCGCCGTGCCGCGCTCTCCGCCCGCTTCCCGGGCGAGCGCCTGGTGGTCCCGGCGGGCAACCTGAAGACCCGCTCGAACGACACCGAGTACCCCTTCCGCGCCTCCGTCGAGTACGCGTACCTCACCGGCAACCAGACCGAGGACGGCGTCCTGGTGCTGGAGCCCAAGGGCGACGGCCACGAGGCCACCATCTACCTGCTGCCGCGCTCCGACCGCGAGAACGGCGAGTTCTGGCTCTCCGGCCAGGGCGAGCTGTGGGTCGGCCGCCGGCACTCCCTCGCCGAGTCCGAGGCGCTGTACGGCCTCCCGGCCGCCGACGTGCGCGAGCTGGCCGACAAGCTCCGCGAGGCCACCGGCCCGGTCCGCGTGGTGCGCGGCTACGACGCCGGCATCGAGGCGGCCCTGACCGACAAGGTCACCGCCGAGCGCGACGAGGAGCTGCGCGTCTTCCTCTCCGAGGCCCGTCTCGTCAAGGACGAGTTCGAGATCGGCGAGCTCCAGAAGGCCGTCGACTCGACGGTCCGCGGCTTCGAGGACGTCGTCAGGGTCCTCGACAAGGCCGAGGCGACGAGCGAGCGCTACATCGAGGGCACGTTCTTCCTCCGCGCGCGCGTGGAGGGCAACGACGTCGGCTACGGCTCCATCTGCGCGGCCGGCCCGCACGCCTGCACCCTGCACTGGGTCCGCAACGACGGCCCGGTCCGCTCGGGCGACCTGCTGCTGCTGGACGCGGGCGTGGAGACCCACACCCTCTACACCGCCGACGTCACGCGCACGCTGCCGGTGGGCGGCACGTACAGCGAGATCCAGAAGAAGATCTACGACGCCGTGTACGACGCCCAGGAGGCCGGTATCGCGGCCGTGAAGCCGGGTGCCAAGTACCGCGACTTCCACGACGCCGCGCAGCGCGTGCTGGCCGAGAGGCTCGTCGAGTGGGGCCTGGTCGAGGGTCCGGTCGAGCGGGTCCTGGAGCTGGGCCTCCAGCGCCGCTGGACCCTGCACGGCACCGGGCACATGCTCGGCATGGACGTCCACGACTGCGCCGCCGCGCGGACCGAGACGTACGTGGACGGCACGCTGGAGCCGGGCATGGTGCTCACCGTCGAGCCGGGGCTGTACTTCCAGGCCGACGACCTGACCGTGCCGGAGGAGTACCGGGGCATCGGCGTCCGGATCGAGGACGACATCCTCGTCACGGAGGACGGCAACCGGAACCTCTCCGACGGTCTGCCGCGTCGCTCCGACGAGGTCGAATCGTGGATGGCCTCCCTGAAGGGCTGATCTGCGTTTGAATGGCCGGGCACCGGGGAGGTGCCCGGCCATTTCGTCTGCGGGGGCAGCCGTGGCCGGCCGCGCGGTTTCCCGCGCCCCCTCGGGGCGCGTGCAGTGACGGGGGTGGAAACGTGGACGGCTTCTGGTCGGGCGTCGGTGTCGACCTGCATCTCGAACCCGATTCGGTGGACGGCCGCCGGGTGGGGCTCGAACGAGCCCTCAGGGACGCCGTACGGGACGGGCGGCTCGCGCCCGGTACCCGGCTGCCCGCCACCCGGCGGCTCGCGGCCGACCTCGGGATCTCGCGCGGCACCGCGAAGGCCGCCTACGACCAGCTGGTCGCCGAGGGGTACCTGACGGCACGGCAGGGCTCGGGCACCCGGGTCGCCGAGCTGCCGGCCGTGCAGGCGGAGGAGCCGGGGACGGACACGCGCGCGCGTGCGCCGCGTCTCGATCTGCGTCCCGGCAGCCCGGACGTCGGCGCGTTCCCGGCGGCGGCCTGGCTGCGCGCGCTGCGCCGCGCCATAGCGACGGCGCCCTCGCTGGCGTTCGACTACGGCGACCCGCGCGGCCGGATCGAGCTGCGCACCGCGCTCTCCGGCTATCTGGGGCGGGCGCGCGGGGTGCTGGCGCCGCCGGATCGGATCGTCATCACCTCGGGCTATGTGCAGGGCCTGGCGCTGCTCACGCGGGTGCTGGACGGCGCCGCCGTCGCCATGGAGGACCCGGGGCTGCCCTTCCACCGGGAGGTGGTGCGGCACAACGGCGGAACGGTCCTGCCGGTGCCGGTCGACGCGCGCGGGGTACGCCCCGAGGAACTGGGCGGGGCGGCGGCCGTGGTGGTCACGCCGGCCCACCAGTACCCGACCGGGGTGACCCTGCACCCCGAGCGGCGCCGGGCGCTCACCGACTGGGCACGCGCGCGGGGCGGACTGATCGTGGAGGACGACTACGACGGCGAGTTCCGCTACGACCGCCAGCCCGTGGGCGCGGTGCAGGGGATGGCGCCGGGCCAGGTGGTGTACCTGGGCACCGCCTCCAAGACCCTGGGCCCGGCGCTGCGGCTCGGCTGGATGGTGCTGCCGCCGCACCTGGTCGACGCGGTCGCCGACGCCAAGCTGCACAGCGACCACCACACCGAGACCATCGGCCAGCTCGCGCTCGCCGAGCTGATCGACAGCCACGCGTACGACCGCCATGTGCGCGCGTGCCGGCTGCGCTACCGGCGGCGCCGGGACCAGCTGCTGGACCGGCTGGGGGCGCGCCGGAGCGTGCGGGGGATCGCGGCCGGGCTGCACGCGCTGATCGAGGTGCCGGACGAGGCCGCGGTCCTGGCCCGAGCGGAGGCGGAGGGCCTGGCGCTGGGCGCGCTCGGCGACCACTGGCACACCCCGGGCCCCGGCCGGCCCCAGGGCCTGGTCGTCGGCTACGGCACTCCGCGGGAGCGGCTGTACCCGGAGGCGCTGGAGACCCTGGCGAAGGTCCTCGGACAGCCCGGCGGCACCGGCAGGGCCGCCGCTAGGCCGTGAGGAGGGACGGGTCCTTCCGCCATTTGAGGATCTTGTCGAAACTGACCACCGTCCCGCCCCGGCCGGGCTTCGGGCCGATGTGCACGTGGTCGGCCAGTTCGCGGATCAGACAGAGGCCGCGGCCGTGCTCGGCGTCGGGGCGGGCCGGCCGGGGGTCCTGCGGGCGGGCGAAGCCGGGACCGGAATCGGTCACTTCGATACGGCACTTCTCGCCGTCGAGATAGGCGGTCACCCGGTACGCCTCCGAGGCGCCGCGGGCGGCATCCCCGCCGTGCTCGACGGCGTTCGCGCAGGCCTCGCTCAGGGCGACGGACAGGTCGTAGGAGATCTCCGGGTCGACGCCCGCTGTCTCCATCGTGCCGATCAGCAACCGCCGGGCGAGCGGCACGCTGGCGGCCTCGCGCCGCAGATGGAGTGACCACCAGATGCTCATGCTCCAGCCTCCTGGCCGCGGCTCGACATACCGTTACGTATTGCCGCCCGTAGGCGGCCGTAAGCACCGCGTCGACGTGTCTGCGCCCGTCCGGCCGATGCGCCGGGGGAGGAATCGGTGTATGAGGGACGCCTCAGGCGCCCTGCCGTATACGCGCGGTAAGGGCAGTGCGATGATGGCCCCGCCATGACTGCCCCCCACCCACGCACGGCGCACTCCGGAGCCGGACTCCGGATCCTGCGGGCCGCGGTGTTCGCCGCGGTCTGCGTCGCGCTGGCCGCGGGCGGGCACTTGCTGGCCTCCTGCGCGCGCGTGCCGCTGTGGACGCTCGGCGCGGGCTTCCTCGGCGCCCTGCTGCTCGTGGCACCGCTCGCCGGGCGGGCCCGCTCGCTGCCGGGCATCGCCGTACTCCTCGCCCTCGGCCAGACCGTGCTGCACACGCTGTTCGGGCTGGGCCAGCACGGGGCGACGATGGCCTCCGCCGGGATGTCGATGGGCTCGACGGGGTCGACGGGTGCCGTGCTGAGCGACAGCGCGCTGGTCGAGCAGGCCACGCGGCTCGTGTGCGGCTCGACCGCCGCGTCCCTCACTCCGGGACACGCATTCCGCCTGCTGCTCGACGCGCGTCTCATCGACCGCGCCGGCCGGCCGACGGGGGCCATGGGCACCTTCGAGCACGTTCACGACGCCACCGGCGCCTCGGCCGGTCTGCTGCCCTCGCTGCCGATGCTGCTCGGCCATGTGCTCGCGGCCGTCGCCGCCGGCTGGCTGCTGCGCCGCGGGGATCTCGCGGTGCTGCGGCTGATCGAGCTATCGGCGCATGGAGTCGCGGAGGGGGCGCTCGTACGATCCCTGCGCGCGGCTCTCGCGCTGACGCGCGCCCTGTGCGCCGGGCTGCTGCCCGCCACCGGGCCCGGCCCGCGCGGCCCCCGCCCCGGCCGGGACGAGGCGCCGGCCCCGCACACCGCCGCACTCCAGCACACGGTGATCCGGCGCGGCCCGCCCGCCGCCGCCTTCCTCCTCGCCGCCTGACGCGGCCACCGCTCCCCCGACACGGACCCGGTGCGCCGCCGACGCGCGGCACGCGCGCGTGCGCGTCCTGCCGAGCCGTACGGGCGATTTCCGTGCCGTACTGCGACCACACCCCTCACGCGCGCGTATCCCTCTTCATCACCGGTTCCCACTCAGAGTGGAGTGCTTCCTTCCATGAAGGCTTCTCGTATCGCCGCCGCCGCCGCTGTCGCGGGTACGGCCGTCCTCACCCTGTCCGCCCCCGCCTTCGCGCACGTCTCCGTACAGCCCGAGGGCTCCGCGGCCAAGGGCGGTTACGCGGTCGTGGACTTCAAGGTCCCGAACGAGCGGGACAACGCCTCGACGACCAAGGTCGAGGTGAACTTCCCGGCCGACCACCCGATCGCCTCGGTGATGCCGGAGGCGATCCCGGGCTGGAAGATCGACATCACCAAGTCCAAGCTGGCCAAGCCGCTGACCATGCACGGCGAGAAGATCGACGAGGCCGTCACCAAGGTCACCTGGACCGCCGACGGCAAGGGCATCGAGCCCGGCTACTTCCAGAAGTTCCCGCTCTCCCTGGGCGCACTGCCCGAGAACACCGACCAGCTGGTGTTCAAGGCGATCCAGACGTACTCCAACAAGGAGGTCGTCCGCTGGATCGAGGTGCCGCAGAAGGGCCAGGACGAGCCGGAGAACCCGGCCCCGGTCCTGGAGCTGTCCGCCGCCACCGACGACCACCACGGCACGGCGAGCGCCGAGAACACCGCCGAGAAGACCGGGAAGACGACCGCCGCCGAGGACTCCGGCGACGGCAGTGACACCACCGCGCGCGTGCTCGGCGTGGTCGGCATCGTGATCGGCGTCGCGGGCGTGGCCTACGGCGTCCTCGCGGGCCGCCGCCGGACCGCCGCCTGAGCCTTCGTTCCGCAGCGCGCACCGGGCGCCGTACGTCCCCGGCAGCCGGGCCGTC
This sequence comes from Streptomyces canarius, assembly GCF_014650735.1. Taxonomy (NCBI): domain Bacteria; kingdom Bacillati; phylum Actinomycetota; class Actinomycetes; order Kitasatosporales; family Streptomycetaceae; genus Streptomyces; species Streptomyces canarius. The sequence goes on along the minus strand of NZ_BMVN01000013.1, from coordinate 224,500 downwards.
GTACGACCCCGGTGCGCGCCGCAGTTCACACATCTGGGACATTTTTCTATGCGCAAGAAGACGTTCACCGCGGCCGTGCTGCTCGCCGCCGCCACCCTGACCCTCTCCGCCTGCGGCAGCGGCGACGACGGCAAGTCGCCGGTCGCCGTGGTCTCGGGAGGGTCGGACGCGGGCAAGGTCGCCACCGTGCTGGACCAGCCGTTCGACAAGCCGGGCCTGGTCCTGACCGACACCCACGGCGAGAAGTACGACCTCCGCAAGGAGACCGAGGGGCACCCGACCCTGGTCTACTTCGGCTACACGCACTGCCCCGACATCTGCCCGACGACGATGAGCAACATCGCCGTCGCCAAGAAGGCGCTGCCCAAGGCCGAGCAGGACGACCTCCGGGTGGTGTTCGTCACCACCGACCCCGGCCGCGACACCCCGGCCGAGCTGGGCAAGTGGCTCAAGGGCATCGACCCGCAGTTCATCGGCCTGACCGGCGACTTCGCCAAGATCCAGGCCGGCGCCCGGTCCGTCGGCATCTCCGTGGAGCCGACGACGAAGGACAAGAACGGCAAGCTGGTCTCCGTCCACGGCACCCAGGTCGTCGCCTTCTCGCCGAAGACCGACGCCGGATACGTCCTCTACGGCGAGGACGCCACGGTCGACGACTACACCAAGGACCTGCCCAAGCTCGTCAAGGGAGCCAACCCGTGAGGCGCCGTGCCGCGGTCCTGACCGCGGGCGCGCTCGCCGGGGCCCTGGCCCTCACCGGCTGCTCCGGGTCCGGCTCGGGGTCGGACAAGGCCGAGCTGTCCGTCGGCTCCTCCTACATGCCCCAGCCCGTCTCCGCCGACATGGCCGCCGGGTTCCTGACGATCACCAACAAGGGCGGGGCCGGGGACGAGCTGACCTCGGTCACCAGTGACGTCGCCGGCGAGGTGACCATGCACAGCACGGTCGGCGGCGCCATGGCGGAGAAGTCCTCCTTCGCGATACCGGCCCACGGACGGCTCGTGTTCCGAAGCGGTGGCAACCATCTGATGTTCGAGAAGCTGAAGCGCGCGCCGAAGCAGGGCCAGACGGTCACCGTGAAGCTCACCTTCAGCGCGTCGGAGCCGCTCACCGTCGAGATGCCCGTCAGGTCCGCCACGTACAACCCGTCGACCGGCCACTGAGGGAGGGATCACCGTGACCCGGACCACCGCCCCCCGCGTGCGGATCCTGGTGCTGCTGTTCATCGCCGTCACCGGCGCGCTGCTGGCGGGCGCCGGACCGGCCTCCGCCCACGCGGCGCTGACCGGCAGCGACCCCGCGCAGGGGGTGGTGGCCGACAAGGCACCCACCCAGGTGTCGCTCACCTTCTCCGAGAAGGTGGCGCTGAACGACGACTCCCTGCGCGTCCTCGACCCGAAGGGCAAGCCGGTGCAGACCGGCAGCCCGGCCAACGTGAGCGGGACGACGTACGCCGTGCGGCTCAAGAGCGGCCTGGCCGACGGCACGTACACCGTCACCTACCAGGTCGTCTCCGCGGACAGCCACCCCGTCGCCGGTGCCTACACCTTCTCCGTCGGGGCGCCCTCGCAGACGGTCGTCTCCGGCGCCGGTCCGGCCGCGGGCGGCGGGGTCGTGGGCGGGCTCTACGCGTTCGGGCGGTACGCGTCATACGCCGGGTTCATCGTGCTCGCCGGCGGCGCGGCCTTCGTGCTCGCCTGCTGGCGGCACGGCGCGGGCGTACGGCCCCTCCAGCGGCTGGTCGTCGGCGGCTGGGTCGCCTTGACGGCGGCCACCCTGTGGCTGCTGCTCCTGCACGGCGCGTACACCGGTTCCGGAAAGTTCGCCGACGTCTTCGACCTCGACCTGCTCGGCCAGGTGCTCCAGACGAAGACCGGTGCCGCGCTGGTCTCCCGGCTGCTGCTGCTCGCCGCCGCCGCGCTGTTCGTCGCCGTCCTCTTCGGCACCTACGCCCGCCCGTCGCCCACCACCACCCTGAACGACGGCGCTGCGCGCCGGCTGCCTGATCCCCGGGAGGAGGGCGAGGAGAAGCGCGACCTGGCCTTCGGGCTCGCCGTCGGCGGAGTGGTCGTCGCGGCCGGTCTCGCCACCAGCTGGGCCATGGCCGAGCACGCCTCGACCGGGCTCCAGCCGGGTATCGCCATGCCGGTCGACGTCGTCCACCTGCTGGCCGTCGCCGCCTGGCTCGGTGGCCTCACCGCCCTGCTGACCGCGCTGTACCGGGCACCCGCCGAGACCCCCGTCGAGGCCGCCGCCGTACAGCGCTTCTCCCGCGTGGCCTTCGGCAGCGTCCTCGCCCTCGTCGTCACCGGTGCCTACCAGTCCTGGCGGCAGCTCGGCTCCTGGTCGGCGTTCACCGAGACCCGGTACGGGCAGTTGCTGCTGGTCAAGATCGGGCTGGTGGCGGTGCTGGTCGGCATCGCGGCCGTGTCCCGGCGGTGGACGGGACGGCTCACGGACCCGGCCGTCCGCACCGGGAAGGCGCGGAAGACCCAGGCCCGCAAGGAGCAGGTCGCCGTCTCGAAGGCGACCGGTGACGGCAAGCGCACCGGCACCGGTTCCCGTGACACCCAGCGCGCCGCCCAGCTCGCCCGGCAGCGCGCGGCCGTCGACGCCGCGCGGGAGAAGCGGCTGCGGGACGGCGACGCGAACCGCTTCGGCCTGCGCCGCTCGGTGCTCGCCGAGGCCGGCGTGGCCATCGTGCTGCTCGCCGTCACCACCGCGCTGACGCAGACCGAGCCGGGCCGCACCGAGCAGGAGGCCAAGGCGGCCACCTCCGCGCCGGCGGACTCCGGCACCAGGGCGGCGTCCGGCGCGCTCACCCTGGACATGCCGTTCGACACCGGCGGCACCGACGGCAAGGGCGTCGTCAGCATCGACCTCGACCCCGCGCGCGTGGGCGGCAACGAGATGCACGTCTACGTCCAGCGCCCCAACGGCCGGGCCTTCGACGTCCCGGAGGTGAAGGTCTCCTTCACCCTGGAGGCGAAGAAGATCGGTCCGCTTCCCGTGAACCCCGACCACATCACCACCGGCCACTGGTCGGCGAGCGGAGTGCAGATCCCCATGGCCGGCGACTGGAAGATCGCCGTCACGGTCCGCACCTCCGACATCGACCAGGTGACCGTCTCCAAGAACGCGCAGATCGGCTGAACCACACCATGCCCGACCAGTCCATCCCTCAGGCCCGCACGCCCGACGCGCCGCCGGCGGAGCCCGTGTCCGGGGCGAGCGGCATCTCGCGGCGCGCCCTGCTCGGCACCGCCGGCGCCACCGGGCTCGTGCTCGGCACGGCCGGCGGGGCCGTGGGCTACGCCTCCGCGCCCGCCGGGGCCACCCCGCTCACCTCGGTGGGTTCGGGGCGGGCGATGTTTCACGGGAAACATCAGCCCGGCATCACCGAGGGCCTCCAGGCGCGCGGCCATCTCGTCGCCTTCGACCTGGCGGCGGGCGCGGGGCGCAAGGAGGCGGCGGCCCTGCTGCGCCGCTGGTCCACGACCGCCGAGCGGCTGATGGCGGGCGAGGCGGCCCCGCACGGCGACACCGATGTGGCCCGGGACGCGGGCCCGTCCTCGCTGACCCTCACCTTCGGCTTCGGCTACAGCTTCTTCGGCAGGACGGGCCTGGAGAAGCAGCGGCCCGGTGCGCTCGACCCGCTGCCGGACTTCTCCTCCGACCACCTCGACAGGTCCCGCAGCGACGGCGATCTGTGGGTGCAGATCGGCGCGAACGACGCCCTGGTCGCCTTCCACGCCCTGCGCACGATCCAGAAGGACGCGGGCTCGGCCGCCCGGGTGCGCTGGCAGATGAACGGCTTCAACCGCAGCCCCGGCGCCACCGCCCACCCCATGACGGCCCGCAACCTGATGGGCCAGCTCGACGGCACCGGCAATCCCAAGCCCACCGACACCGACTTCGACCAGCGGATCTTCGTGCCGGCCTCGGGCGAGCCCGCGTGGATGGCCAACGGTTCCTACGCGGTCGTACGCCGTATCCGCATGCTCCTGGACGACTGGGAGAAGCTGTCGCTCACCGCCCAGGAACAGGTCATCGGGCGCCGTAAGGCCAATGGGGCGCCACTGTCCGGCGGCGACGAGACGACTCCGATGGACCTGGAGAAGAGCGACGCGCACGGCGACTACGTCGTCCCGCTCAACGCGCACGCCCGGATCACCCGGCCCGAGAGGAACGGCGGCGCGGCCATGCTGCGGCGCCCGTTCTCCTACCACGACGGCATCGACGCGGACGGCACGCCCGACGCCGGTCTCCTCTTCATCTGCTGGCAGGCGGACCCCCTGCGCGGCTTCGTCCCGGTGCAGCGCAAGCTCGACCGGGGTGACGCGCTGTCGAAGTACATCCGGCACGAGGCGAGCGGCCTGTTCGCGGTGCCGGGCGGGGCGGCGAGGGGGGAGTACGTGGGGCAGCGGCTGCTGGAGGGCTGAACCCGGGAACCCGGGGTGTGCGGGGTGAACCGGGTTCAAACCACCTGGTCGAGTGGTTGTCGTCGAACGCCTCAGCCGAGCGGGCCCACGGCCATTAGGGTGAGGACATGCCAGCGAGCTATGCCTACCTCGGCCCGGAGGGCACCTTCACGGAGGTCGCCCTGCGCAGGCTTCCGGAGGCGGCCACCCGGGAGCTGATCCCGTACGTCTCGGTGCAGTCCGCGCTGGACGCGGTCCGGGCCGGCGAGGCCGAGGCCGCGTTCGTGCCGATCGAGAACTCCGTCGAGGGCGGCATCACCACCACCCTGGACGAGCTGGTCGCGGGCGAGCCCCTGATGATCTACCGCGAGGTGCTGCTGTCGATCACCTTCGCGCTGCTGGTCCGCCCCGGCACACGGCTCACGGACATCAAGACGGTCTCCGCGCACCCCGCGGCCCAGCCGCAGGTGCGCAACTGGCTGCGCGCGAACCTCCCGGAGGCCGCCTGGGAGTCGGCGGCCTCCAACGCGGACGCCGCCCGCCTGGTCCAGGAGGGCCGCTACGACGCCGCCTTCGCCGGCGAGTTCACGGCCGCCCGGTACGGCCTGGAAGCACTGGAGACCGGGCTCCACGACGCGGAGAACGCGCAGACCCGGTTCGTGCTGGTCGGCCGCCCGGCCCGGCCCGCCGCGCCCAGCGGTGCCGACAAGACCTCCGTGGTGCTGTGGCAGCGGGATGACCACCCCGGTGCCCTGCGCGACCTGCTCGGCGAGTTCGCCTCGCGCGGCATCAACCTCATGCTGCTCCAGTCCCGGCCGACCGGCGCCGGCATCGGCAACTACTGCTTCTGCATCGACGCCGAGGGGCACATCGCCGACCGGCGGGTGGCGGAGGCGCTGATGGGGCTGCGGCGGATCTGCCTCCAGGTGCGCTTCCTCGGTTCCTATCCGCGCGCGGACATCGCGCCGGACGGGGCCCGGCCGACGCTGCCGGGAACGTCGGACGAGGAGTTCATGGCGGCGGCGGACTGGGTGGCGCGCTGCCAGGACGGCCGGTTCTAGCCGTCGTACAGGCGGACGCCGACCGGTCGTACCTGCGGACGAACGTTATCCACAGAAGTTATCCACAGGTTCCCTTCTCGACCTGGGGACAAGTCGACAGAGTGGTGCCATCGGGTCGACAAATCGCCCGGGGAGCCCCGGTCGGGGTCACCGGCGCCTGGCTCACCCTTCGTCCACGCGTTTCCTTTGGTTCATCTTTGGGGGCGACCGTTTTCCACCCGAAGGTGGGTGTCGACGTGGTTTGACCCAGGAATTCTTCCGTCCGTTCGCGGTTTCCGGAGTGATCAATTCCGAAGTCCACAGATCTTCCACACAGCCTGTGGATAACTCCTGGGAGGGTGTGGATCGCTGTGGACAACCGACCCGCCAAATCCCGTTCTCCACAAGGAAGTCGAGTCAACCAGACGCCCGGGATGTGGCCCGTCCCAGGGAGTGAGACACTTTCCCCTTGACGCCCGGCATGACGTACGGACGACACACCGCAACACACTGGGCAATTACCGCATTACGGAACGTACGCCGCGAAACAGAACTCCTTGATGAGTGAGTCGTGAGCCGCGACCCCGCACCGGTAGCCTTGCCCTCGTGATTGACCTTCGCCTGCTCCGTGAGGACCCCGACCGTGTGCGTGCGTCCCAGCGCGCCCGTGGAGAGGACGTCGCGCTCGTCGACGCCCTCCTGTCTGCCGACGAGCGGCGCAGGTCCTCCGGCGTCCGCTTCGACGAACTGCGCGCCGAGCAGAAGCAGCTCGGCAAGCTGATCCCCAAGGCCGGCGCCGAGGAGAAGGCCGAGCTGCTGGGGCGCGCCGAGCAGCTGAAGGCGGACGTGAAGGCCGCCGACGCCGAACGCGACGCCGCCGACGCCGAGACCCAGGAACTGCTGCTCAAGCTCGGCAACCTCGTCCACCCCGACGTGCCCGTCGGCGGCGAGGAGGACTTCGCCACGCTGGAGACGCACGGCACGATCCGCGACTTCGGTGCCGAGGGCTTCGAGCCCAAGGACCACCTGGAGCTGGGCCAGCTGCTCGGCGCGATCGACGTCGAGCGCGGCGCCAAGGTCTCCGGCTCCCGCTTCTACTTCCTCACCGGTGTCGGCGCCCTGCTGGAGCTGGCCCTGGTGAACGCGGCGATCTCCCAGGCCACCGCCGCCGGCTTCACGCCGATGCTCACCCCGGCGCTGGTCCGCCCGCAGTCCATGGCCGGCACCGGCTTCCTCGGCCAGGCCGCCCAGGACGTCTACCACCTCGACAAGGACGACCTGTACCTGGTCGGCACCTCCGAGGTCCCGCTCGCGGCCTACCACATGGACGAGATCATCGACGCGGACCGGCTGCCGCTGCGGTACGCGGGCTTCTCCCCGTGCTTCCGCCGCGAGGCCGGCTCGCACGGCAAGGACACCCGGGGCATCTTCCGCGTGCACCAGTTCGACAAGGTCGAGATGTTCTCGTACGTCGCTCCCGAGGACTCGCAGGCCGAGCACCAGCGCCTGCTGGAGTGGGAGAAGCAGTGGCTGACCTCGCTGGAGCTGCCGTTCCGCGTCATCGACGTGGCCTCCGGTGACCTCGGCTCCTCGGCCGCCCGCAAGTTCGACTGCGAGGCGTGGATCCCGACCCAGGGCAAGTACCGCGAGCTGACCTCGACCTCGGACTGCACCGAGTTCCAGGCCCGCCGGCTGTCCATCCGGGTCCGCGACGGCAAGCAGGTCAAGCCGCTCGCCACCCTCAACGGCACGCTGTGCGCCGTACCGCGCACGATCGTGGCGATCCTGGAGAACCACCAGCAGGCCGACGGCTCCGTCCGGGTCCCCGAGGTGCTGCGCCCCTACCTGGGCGGACGTGAGGTCCTGGAGCCGGTCGCCAAGTGACCGGCTTCCCGTACCGACTGATCGCCACCGACCTCGACGGCACGCTCCTGCGCTCCGACGAGTCGATCTCGCAGCGCACCCGTGACGCGCTCGCCGCGGCCACCGCGGCGGGCGCCGCGCACATCGTCGTCACCGGCCGCGCGGTCCCCTGGACCCGGCACATCCTGGACGACCTCGGCTACGACGGCCTCGCCGTCTGCGGTCAGGGCGCCCAGGTGTACGACGCCGGCTCCCACCGCCTGCTGACCTCGGTCACCCTGGACCGGCAGCTCGCGGGCGTGGCCCTCGCCAAGATCGAGGCCGAGGTGGGCCCGCTGTACCTGGCGGCGAGCCGGGACGGCCTGGACGGCGAGGTGCTGGTGGGCCCGGGGTACGCGGTCGTCGGCAAGCTGCCCGGCACCCCCCTCACGGACGCCTCCGACCTCTGGACGGCGCCCCTGAACAAGATCTACATACAGCATCCGACGCTGGGCGACGACGAGCTGGCGGAGGCGGCCCGGCAGGCGGCCGGCGGCTTCGTCACGGTGGCCATGGCGGGCGAGGGCATCGTGGAGCTGCTCCCGCTCGGCCTGTCCAAGGCCACGGGCCTCTCCCTGGCGGCCCGCCGCCTGGGCCTGAAGGCCGCCGACACGATCGCCTTCGGTGACATGCCCAACGACATCCCGATGTTCGCCTGGGCGGACCGCGGCGTGGCCATGGCCAACGCCCATGCGGAACTACGGGCGGTGGCCGATGAGATCACGTCCTCCAACGAGGAGGACGGGATCGCGGTCGTGCTGGAGCGGCTGCTCGGCTAGCGGGCCACCGCGTCAGCGCAGGTAGCGGGCCCGGGCCGGGTACGTCTCGGCCTCCCCGGCGGCCATCATGCTGCCGTCGGACCGGGGCGGCATGCGCGGCCGCCCCCGGGCGGCGGCTGGGTGGGCGGCCCACGCGAGAGCGACGTCGCGTGCTCGAAGCGGCCACCCCTGGCAGTCCCCGTGGCCTCACGGAGATGCCCCCAGCCGGTGACGCCCGGACGATCCCGGGCGTATGGGGCACACCCACTGTGCCCGGCGCCGGAGTGGGGCGCCACCGAAAAAACCGGACAGGCGGACGGCCGCTACCGGCGGCGCCACCGGCGGCGCCGCGCCTTGCTGAAGAACCAGCCGGCCGGCGGGTCGTCGGAGCGCCACGGCTGCGGCTCGGGCGCCTCGGCCCGCCAGCGCGCGGCGAGCATCCGGGCCCGGGCCGACGGCTCGGAGGTCCCGGCCGCGCGGACGAACGCCTCGTCCAGGACGACGTCGTCCCACGCGTCCTCGCCGGTCCGCTCCCGCCCTTCGTGCTGCGGCGTCTCCTCAGCCATCTCCGGCCTCCCAGCCGTCCGTCCGCTCAGCCCAGTGTGCCCGGGCCGGGGTGAAGCCCCCGTCAAGGACGATGCCCGTCACTCCTCGCCCGCGAGCGTCAGCGACCGCAGCTTCTGACCGGCGTACCAGGTGGCCAGGACGGTGACCGCCACCAGCAGCACGGTGGCCGTCGGCAGGCCCACCTCGGAGGTCACCAGATCCCCTCCGGCCAGCTTGTGGGCGACGGCGAGCGACCACTGCTGGACGCTCAGCGTGCGCGCGCCCGGCACCAGGGAGCCGAACAGCGCCTCCCAGACCAGGGCGTAGACGAGCCCGAAGACCACCGCGTGCCGGGAGACCGTGCCCAGCAACAGGAACAGCGCCGAGTAGGCGATGGAGGAGACGAGCGCGGCGACCGTGTAGGCGACGGCGATCTGCTGGCCGTTGCCGTTCAGGATGAGACCGGCGATCAGGGTCGGCACTGCCGAGAAGACCATGGTCACGGCGATGGCGACGATCAGCTTGGTGAAGATGATCGTGGGCCGCTTGAGCGGCTTGGACAGCAGGTAGACGACGGAGCCGTCGTCGATCTCCGGACCGATCGCGCCGGTGCCGGCGATGACACCGATGATCGGCACCATCGTGGCGAGCGCGAAGCCGCCGAGCACGTCCGAGGCCGTCTGGTCGTCGGCTCCGGTCAGGGCGCGGACGGCCACGGAGATCACGATGAGCAGCAGCGGGAGCGCGCCGAGGATGAGGGCCCGGCGGCGGCCGAGCAGGGCTCGGTAGGTCAGCCGGGCGACGGTGGGGTCGTACATCTTCGGCCTCCTACGCCGCGACCAGGTACGAGAAGACGGACTCCAGGGACTCGTCGGACGGCGAGACCGTGAGGAGCCGGATGCCGTGGTCCCTGGCGACCTTCGGCAGCAGGGCGGTGAAGCGGCCGAAGTCGACGGCCTGGACGCGCAGGGCGCCCTCGGCGTGGTCGACCTCGATGCCGGCCGTCGACGGGTCGGCGATCAGCGCGGCCGCGAGGGCGCGGTCGTCGCTGGAGCGGACCAGGTAGCGGTGCGGGCGGTCGGTCATCAGACGGCGGATCCTGCGGAAGTCGCCGCTGGCCGCGTGCCGTCCGGCGACCACGACCTCGATGTGCCAGGCGAGTTGCTCGACCTCTTCGAGGATGTGGGACGAGAACAGCACGGTGCGGCCCTCGTCGCCCATGCGCCGCAGCAGGTCCATGAGCTGCATGCGCTGGCGCGGGTCCATGCCGTTGAAGGGCTCGTCCAGCAGGAGCAGCGAGGGGTCGTGGACCAGGGCGGACGCCATCTTCACGCGCTGGCGCATGCCCTTGGAGTACGTGGCGATCTTGCGGTCCTGTGCGTACTCCATCTCGACCGTGGCGAGGGCGCGCTGGGCGGCCTTGTCGCCGAGGCCGTGCAGTTCGGCGTTGGCCACGACGAACTCACGGCCGGTGAGGAAGTCGTACATCGCCTCGCGCTCGGGGACGATGCCGATGTGCCGGTAGATCGCCTCGTTGCGCCAGACCTGCTGCCCGTCGAGGGTGACGGTGCCGGTGGAGGGGGCGAGGAAGCCGCCCATCATGTTGATGAGGGTGGACTTGCCGGCGCCGTTGGGGCCGAGCAGGCCGGTGACGCCGGGGCCGATGGTCATGGTGATGTCGTTGACGGCGACCACGTTGCCGAACCAGCGCGAGACGTGGTCGATGACGAGGGTGCTCATGGGCGCGGCCCGTTCCTTAGAAGGGTGGTGGTGGCCGGACGGGTGGGTGTGGTCACAGTCCCACCTTCTTGTAGCGGCGCATCAGCAGGCCGTAGCTGGCGGCGATCAGGCCCAGGACGACCAGGACGTACACCACGCCCTCGCCGCTGCCGGGGCCGGCCGCGCCGGGGAACGCCGAACTCGCGCCGAGGAAGGCGGACTGGACCCCGTCGATGAGTGTGACGGGCGAGAAGAGTCCGATCCAGGGGATGGCGCCGGTGCTGTTCTGCGCGTCGGCGATGGCCTGGAGCGTGGAGACGGCGCCGTAGGAGATGGTCAGTACGGCGATGACGGCCGCGATGCCGAAGCCGCGCCGCGGGGTGACCGAGGCGATGACCAGGCCGATGCCGGCGAAGAGCAGTGAGAGCAGTGCCACGGAGACGAGTCCCTGCGCGAATCCCTTGGTCTGGTCGGCGAAGTCCAGCTTGGCCAGCAGCGCGCCCACGTACAGGACGACCAGCGGGGCCGCGGTGAGGACGAACAGCGCGGAGGCCAGCGCCGCGTACTTCGCCCGGACGTAGTCGGCGGTCTCGATCGGCCGCGAGAAGTACAGCGGGACGGTCTTGAAGCGCAGGTCGCGCGAGACGGACTGGGGCGCCTGCGAGGCGACGTACAGGCTGATGACGGCCTGCATGATGATCGCGTAGCGCGTGTAGTCGACGGGCAGTTCCCTGGCCTTGGTGGCGACCGCGACGGCGACCATGATGGCCGCGGGCACGCACATCACCACGAACAGCAGCATCGGCAGCACCTTGGACTTGACGGAGCGTCCGAGTCCGTAGGCGCCGCGCAGGGACTGCGAGTACAGGGAGCGGGTGGCGTAGGAGCGGCCGAGGCGGGGGCCGTCGTAGTTGCGGTAGCCGATGTTGTGGATGCGGGTCTGGTCACCCGGGGTCGCGGCGGATGCCGGCAGGGGCTGCTCAACTGCCATGGACGGCCGCCTCCTTCCGCTGCTCGTCCTCGGTGAAGACCTCCGAGATGTGGTGCCGGCGCTGCTCCATGCGCACCAGCCCGAGGCCCAGGTCGGCGACGACGTCACGGACCAGGTCGTACGTCTCCTCGCCCTGCGCCGTCAGAAGCAGGATGTGGCCGGCGCCCGGCAGGCCGCTGCCGGCCTCGACGGTCACCCCGCGCGCGTGCAGCGCCTCGCGCAGCGCGCGCGTGCCGTCGGGGTGCTCGTCGGTGTCGGTGACCTCCACGGCGAGCGTGGTCGTGGTCTGGGTGAAGTCGGTGGTGGAGCTGGAGCGCAGCAGCTTGCCGCCGTCGATGACGACGACGTGGTCGCAGGTGCGTTCCAGCTCGCCGAGCAGGTGGGAGGTGACGAGGACCGAGATGCCGAAGTCGGTGTGGATGCGGCGGATCAGGCCGAGCATCTCGTCGCGGCCGACCGGGTCGAGGCCGTTGGTCGGCTCGTCCAGGAAGACGAGCTGCGGGTCGTGCACCAGCGCCTGGGCGAGCTTCACCCGCTGCTTCATACCGGTCGAGTAGCCGCCGATGGGGCGGTACCGCTCCTCGTACAGCCCGACATGGCGCAGGGTGTCGGCGGTGCGCTCGCGGGCGGCGGCGGGCGGCAGGCCGGACATGCGGGCCATGTGGACGACGAACTCGGTGGCCGAGACGTCCGGCGGCAGGCAGTCGTGCTCCGGCATGTACCCGACGCGCTCGCGGATGGCGGCGCCCTCGGAAGCGACGTCGAGGCCGAGCACCTCGGCGCGGCCCTCCGTGGCGGGGGACAGCCCCAGCAGGATCTTGATCAGGGTGGACTTGCCGGCGCCGTTGGCCCCGACGAGTCCGGTCACACCGGGTCCGATGTCCACGGACAGCCGGTCGAGCGCGGTCACCCGGGGGAACCGCTTGCTCAGGCTTTCGGTCGCGATCACAGTCACGCCGTCGACACTAGTGACGCGGACCACGTCGGTCGTCAGACCGGAGAGCAGTCTTCGTGTCCGACTCCAGGTGTAGGGGTTCCTTAAGGGACCCCCTCCCTGAGAGGTACGGCCACCCTGTTGACGCCGGGTCTAACAAGTGCGAGATTCTCCGGTGTCGGGTGACGGGCACGTACCGCGAGGGTGGGACGGGGTGGCATGGCGACGACGTCGACCGGGGGGCGCTCGGCGGAGCCGCGGGGTTTCCGGACCGTGCGGCGCCTCGCCTACGCGTGCGCGGAGGCGGTCGCGGCCCGCCTGGAGCATGGCGTGACCGAGCGCGGGGCGGCCCGGATGCAGCGCGAGTGGCTGCGCGGGCGCAGGGCGCGGGACTGGTTCCACCCGCCCTTCGCCTGGTTCGGGGACCGCACGGCGTTCACGGGCTTCCGCGTGCCGTCGCGGCTCTTCCCGACCGGCCGCGCGCTGGAGCCCGGGATGCCGTTCGCCCTCGGCCTGGCGCCGGTGTACGAGGGGTACCCGGCGGACATCGGCCGCTCGGGCTCGCTGGGCGTGAACCCGGTGCAGGACCGGCTCATGGCCGGCCTGGAGGCACTCCGTGGGCTGATCGTGCGCGAGCGGCGCCCGCTGCGGGAGATCCACCAGGACGTGGACCGGCTCATGGTCCGCCAGGGCTACGCCGGGCGGCACCGCGCCCACCCCTTCGGAGTGATCGCCCGCAAGGTGCACCGGGTGCGACAGCTCCGCTGGTCACCCCACCTGTTCGGGTTCGGCACCCAGTCCCTGGAGGGCCTCGCCGCCGACGCGCTGCACGGCCACCGCGAGGGCTGGTCGCCGTACCGCTTCTCGGACCACCCGCCGCGGCCGGGGCTCCGGCGGTCGAACCCCACCCCGGCTTCCGGGTGACGGGCGCAAAGTTCGAGGAGATCCTGGTGGTCACCGACTCCCGGGACCCCGGAGAGAGCGCGTTCCGGCTGGACGACGATCTGCCGCACACGCGGCGCTGGGCGGAGGAGAAGTGACCTTGAAGGGTGCACGCGAGCGCTGGGTGCGCACGGGCGGGGTCGAACTGTGCGTGGCCGAACTGGGCGACCCCGGCCGGCCGACGGTGGTGCTGGTGCACGGCTACCCGGACAGCAAGGAGGTCTGGTCGGAGGTCGCCGCCCGGCTCGCCGGCCGCTTCCACGTCGTCCTCTACGACGTCCGGGGCCACGGCCGCTCCACGGCACCCCGGCCGCTGCGCGGGGGCTTCACCCTCGCCAAGCTCACCGACGACTTCCTGGCCGTCGTGGACGCGGTCAGCCCGGACCGGCCGGTGCACCTCGTCGGGCACGACTGGGGCTCGGTGCAGTCCTGGGAGTTCGTCACGGTGGGCCGCACCGAGGGCCGTATCGCCTCTTTCACCTCGATCTCCGGGCCGTCCCTCGACCATTTCGGACACTGGATCAACGCGCGCGTCAAGCGCCCCACGCCCCGCCGGGTGGGCCAGCTCCTCGGCCAGGGCGCCAAGTCCTGGTACGTGTACCTGCTGCACACGCCGGCCCTGCCGGAACTCGCCTGGCGCGGGCCGCTCGGCACGTACTGGCCGAAGATCCTGGAGCGGGCCGAGCGGGTCCCGCGCGGCGACTACCCGACCGCCTCGCTGCCCACCGACGCCGCGCACGGCGCCTGGCTGTACCGGGACAACGTCCGCGCGCGACTGCGCAGGCCGCGCCCGGACGCGTACGCCCACGCGCCCGTGCAGCTCATCACGCCCCAGGAGGACGCGTTCCTGTCCGAGCGGCTGTACGACGACCTGGACCGGTGGGCGCCCCGGCTGACCCGCCGCACGCTCCCGGCCGGGCACTGGGTCCCGCGCACGCGTCCGGACCAGGTGGCCGCCTGGATCGAGCAGTTCGCGACGTCCGCCGAGGGCGGCCGTCCCGCCCCGCGGCCCACCGGGCGCCACGCCGACCGGTTCGCCGGACAACTGGTGCTGGTCACCGGCGCGGGCAGCGGGATCGGCCGGGCCACGGCGTCCGCCTTCGCCGAGGCCGGGGCGCGCGTGATCGCCGTCGACCGCGACGCCGAGGCCGCTGCCCGCACCGCCGAGCTGTCCCGGCTGGCCGGCGCGACCGACGCCTGGGCGGAGCCGGCCGACGTCTCCGACGAGCAGGCCATGGAGAAGCTCGCGGAGAAGGTCCACGACGAGCACGGCGTGTTGGACGTGCTGGTCAACAACGCGGGCATCGGTCTGTCGGGCTCCTTCTTCGCCACGACGACCGACGACTGGCGCAAGGTGCTGGACGTGAACCTGTGGGGCGTGATCCACGGCTGCCGGCTCTTCGGCGCGCGGATGGCCGAGCGCGATCAGGGCGGCCACATCGTCAACGTCGCGTCGGCCGCCGCCTACCAGCCCTCGCGCGCGCTGCCCGCCTACAGCACCTCCAAGGCGGCGGTCCTGATGCTCTCCGAGTGCCTGCGCGCCGAGCTGGCCGGCCAGGGCATCGGCGTCACGGCGGTCTGCCCGGGCTTCGTCAACACCAGCATCACCTCCACGGCCCGCTTCGCCGGTGTGGACGAGGAGGAGCAACGCCGCCGCCGGCAGCGGACGGCCCGCCTGTACGGCCTGCGCAACTACCCGCCGGAGAAGGTGGCCGACGCGATCCTGGACGCGGTGGCCGACAACAGGGCGGTGGCGCCGGTGACCCCGGAGGCCCGCGGCGCCCGCCTGCTGTACCGCTTCGCGCCGGGGCTGCTGAGGAGGATCGCCCGGGTGGAACCGAGGTTGTGACGCCAAATGCCGCAAAGGGCACGGCAGTTGTCCACAACTTTGTCAATTCGCCTGTGGATAACCGCACTTGGTTGTGGATCAAACATCGGAGCGAAAACGAGCTGCGTGATCCGCGTCTCTCCCGCACGCTGGACCCATGGACGAACGCCGCACCGTGAAGGTGTCGAAGTACCTCTCCAGACACCTGCGGCACCAGCCCGAGAGGATCGGACTCACACCGGACCCGGGCGGCTGGGTGGAGATCGACACGCTGATCGCCGCAGCCGCCGCCCACGGGTTCCCGCTCAGCCGCGCGGAGCTGGACCACGTGGTCGCCGCGAACGACAAACGGCGGTTCGCCGTCGAGGACGGCAGGATCCGCGCCAGCCAGGGCCACAGCATCGAGGTCGACCTCGGCCTGCCCCCGGCGACCCCACCGCCGTACCTGTACCACGGCACGGTCGCCCGTCACCTGGACGCGATCCGCGCGGAGGGACTGCGTCCCATGAACCGGCACGCCGTGCACCTCTCCGCCGACCGGGAGACCGCGACCCGCGTCGGCGCCCGCCGGGGCAGGCCGGTGGTGCTGTCCGTGGACTCCGGCGCGATGCACCGCGACGGCCATGTGTTCCACATCAGCGCGAACGGGGTCTGGCTGACGGAGACGGTACCGGCGCGCTACCTGCGATTTCCCGGCCGGCACTGAGCACTGGGTGACTGTCGGCGCCGGCGCCGAGCACTCCGTGGCCGGCGGACACGGGGGTCGCTCGGTGAGCGTCGGGCACGCAGGTCGCTCAGTGACAGGCGGGCACGGGGTCGCTCGGTGAGCGTCGGGCACGGGGGTCGATAGGTGAGCGCCAGGCACGAGGGTCGCTCGGTGACCGGCGGACACGGGGTCGCTCGGTGAGCGTCGGGCACGGGGGTCGATAGGTGAGCGCCAGGCACGAGGGTCGCTCGGTGACCGGCGGACACGGGGTCGCTCGGTGAGCGTCGGGCACGGGGATCGCTCAGTGACCGGCGGACACGGGGTCGCTCGGTGACCAGCGGGCACAGGGGTCGCTCGGTGACCGGCGGACGCGCCCAGCGCTCCGTGGCCGCGGGACCGCACACAGTAACCGTTTCGTCCATGTCCGAGGGGGCCCCTTACGCTCGGACGCATGAGTCTGCGTCTGAGCACCGTGATCCTGCCGTACCGCCGCTGGCACGAGGGCGGCCGTTCGGCCTGGGTACGCGCCGAGCAGCTCGGCTTCCACACGGCGTACACCTATGACCACCTGTCCTGGCGAAGCTTCCGTGACGGCCCCTGGTTCGGCGCGATCCCGACGCTGACCGCAGCCGCGGCGGCCACCGACCGGCTGCGCCTCGGCACGCTGGTCACCTCGCCGAACTTCCGCCACCCGGTGACCCTCGCCAAGGAACTGATCTCGCTGGACGACATCTCCGGCGGCCGGGTCACCCTCGGCATCGGCGCGGGCGGCACCGGTTTCGACGCCACCGCCCTCGGCCAGGAGCCGTGGAGCCCGCGCGAGCGCGCCGACCGGTTCGCCGAGTTCGTGCCCCTGCTCGACCGGCTCCTCACCGAGGACGCGGTCTCGTCCGAGGGCCGTTTCTACTCGGCGGACGAGGCCCGGAACATCCCGGGCTGTGTGCAGCGGCCCCGGCTGCCGTTCGCGGTGGCGGCCACCGGCCCGCGCGGCCTGAGGCTCGCCGCGCGGTACGGCCAGGCGTGGGTGACCACCGGCGACCCGAAGCTGTACGAGACCGGTACGCCGGAGCAGTCCGTCACGGCCCTGCGCGGCCAGATCGGCAAGCTGACCGAGGCCTGCGAGGCAGCCGGGCGGGACGTCGCCGAGCTGGACAAGGTGCTGCTCACCGGCTTCACCCCGGACCGCGCCCGGCCGCTCGCGTCCCTGGACGCCTTCGTGGACTTCGCCGGCCGCCACCGGGAGCTGGGCTTCACCGAGATCGTGATCCACTGGCCCATCCCGGACTCCGACTTCGCCGCCGACGAGAAGGTCTTCGAGCGGATCGCCATGGAAGCCCTCGCCCAGCTGGACTGACCCCGGGACCTACAGTCCGTACCGGCCGCGCCGAGCGTCGCCTGTGTCTCATCCGTGCGGTCTCCTGCACGGCCGTGCGGAACCCTGGGTGAGAATGGCCGGGTGACCTCAGCGACCAGACAGCCCGGGACCCCTGCCGCCGCCTTGCCACCGCGGCTGATCGCCACCGACCTGGACGGCACTCTGCTGCGCGACGACAAGTCGGTCTCCCCGCGGACCGTCGCCGCGCTGGCCGCCGCCGAGGAGGCCGGGATCGAGGTCTTCTTCGTCACCGGCCGGCCGGCCCGCTGGATGGACGTGGTCAGCGAGCACGTCCACGGCCACGGCCTGGCGATCTGCGGCAACGGCGCCGCCGTGGTCGACCTGCACGGCGGCCCCGGAACGCACCGGTTCGTGAAGGTCCGCGAGCTGGCCCGGGACAACGCCCTGAAGGCCGTACAACTGCTGCGCGGGGCGGCGCCCGGCACGGTGTTCGCGGTCGAGCAGACGTACGGCTTCCACCAGGAGCCGGACTATCCCAAGCTGCACATGGAGATACCCGACCATCTCCTGCCCGCCGAGGAGCTGCTCGCACCCGACGGCCCCGGCGCCGACCAGCCCGTGCTCAAGATCCTCGCCTACCACCCGTCCCTCGACCCCGACGCGTTCCTCACCCTCGCCCGGCTGGCCGTCGGCGAGCACGCCAACGTCACCCGGTCCAGCCCCAGCGCCCTGCTGGAACTCAGCGGCCCCGGCGTCTCCAAGGCCAGCACCCTCGCCCTGTGCTGCGCCGAGCGCGGCATCTCGCACGAGGAGGTCGTGGCCTTCGGGGACATGCCCAACGACGTCGAGATGCTGACCTGGGCCGGCCAGTCCTACGCGATGGGCAACGCCCACCCCGACGTCATCGCCGCCGCGTCGGGCCGCACGGTCGCCAACAACGACGACGGTGTGGCGGTGGTGATCGAGCACCTGCTCGCCGACCGGCTGCGATAGCGCTCCGCGCAGGGGCCCGGTCTGAAGGCCCGCCGCCCTGGTGAAGCCCGGTAGGCACAGCCGGGCCGCTGACGGCCGCTGGTGGGCCGGTCTGAACAGCGGGCCGCTGGCGGCCGGTCACGCTGGTGGGCCGGGCGGAGCCGTCGGGCCGTCGATGCCCCCCGTCCGGGACCGCGGGGCGGCCCCGTCGGCGAGCCTCAGCCCACCCCCACCAGCGACTCCGCCTCGGCTTCCCGGCGTGCCATCTCCCGCAGCGGCCCGTCCTCGGTGATCAGCCGCTCGTAGGGCCCTCGCTGCACCACCCGGCCCGCGTCGAGCACGATCACCTCGTCCACCGCGTCGAGTCCCGCCAGCCGGTGCGTGATCAGCAGCGTCGTACGGCCCTCCGTGGCGGCCAGCAGATCGGCGGTCAGCGCATCCGCCGTCGGCAGATCCAGGTGCTCGGCGGGCTCGTCCAGGACCAGCACGGGAAAACCGGCCAGCAGCGCGCGTGCCAGCGCCAGCCGCTGCCGCTGCCCGCCGGACAGCCGCGCCCCGTGCTCGCCGACGAGCGTGTCCAGGCCGTCGGGCAACACGTCCACCCAGTCCAGCAGCCGTGCCCGGGCCAACACTCCGCGCAGGTCGGCCTCGGTGGCGTCCTTCCTGGCGAGGAGCAGGTTCTCGCGCACCGAGCTGTCGAAGAGATGCGCGTCCTGCGCGCACAGTCCGACGAACCGCCGTACGTCGTCTCCGTCCAGCGCGCACGCGTCCACACCGGCGAGCGTGTACGAGCCCGCCTCCGGGTCGAGGAACCGCAGCAGCACCTGCGCGAGGGTCGTCTTGCCGGAACCGGACGCCCCCACCACCGCCACCCGGCGCCCCTCCTCCAGCGTCAGATCCAGCCCGGCGAGCGCTTCCCGCCGCTGTCCCGCGTACCGCGCGACCACGTCCTTGACGACCACCGGGAACGGAGAGGCGGGCGCCTGCCGGGGCGAGACGGGCTCGCGCACGGGCTCGGGCGCGTCCAGGACCTCGTACACCCGCTCCGCGCTGCGCCGCACGCGCTGCCGGTACCGCGCGGCGAGCGGCAGCCCCAGTACGGCCTCGAAGGCGGCGAGGGGGGTCAGGACGACCACGGCCATCGCCACGCCGCTCAGCCGGCCGGCCGCCACCGCCTGGGCGCCGAACGCCGCGGTGGCCGTGACGGTCAGCCCGGTGATGAGCGCGGTGAGCCCGTCCCCGAGCCCGGTGACGGCGGCGGCGCGCGCGGCGATCCGGGTGAGGGTGCCGTCGGCCCGCCGGGCCGCGTCCGTACGGGCCGGCAGCGCACCGGCGACGGTCAGCTCGGCCGTGCCGGTGAGCAGGTCGGTCACGCGGGTCGCGAGCACTCCCCGGGCGGGCGCCAGCCGCCGCTCGGTCCGCCGGGCCGCGGTCGCGGTCAACAGGGGGACACCGGCACCGGCAGCCAGCAGGCCCGCCGCGAGGACGGCACCGGCCTCGGGCAGCAGCCAGGCCGTGAAGCCGACGGAGGCGGCGGACACGGTGAGCGCCACTCCGGCGGGCAGCAGCCAGCGCAGCCAGTAGTCCTGGAACGCGTCCACGTCCGCCACCAGCCGGGTGAGCAGATCACCGCGCCGGGCGCCGCGCAGCCCCGCGGGGGCCAGACGCTCCAGCCGCCGGTACACCGCGACCCGGGTGTCGGCCAGCATCCGCAGCACGGCGTCGTGCGACACCAGCCGCTCGGCATAGCGGAAGACGGCCCGCCCGATCCCGAAGGCCCGGGTCGCGGTCACGGCCACCATCAGGTACAGCACCGGGGGCTGCTGGGACGCCCGCGAGATGAGCCAGCCGGAGGTGGCCATGAGCCCCACGGCACACCCCAGGGCAAGGCTCCCCAGCCCCAGGGCCCCGACCAACCGCCCCCGTCGCCGCCCGCCGATCCCCCGGACCCGCCGCAACACACCGCCCCCGACCCGCTGCTCCGGCCCACCATCCAGCCGGCCGAGTCGGGTGGCGGGTGGGCGAGGGCGGGGGTCCAGGGAGCGGAGCTCCCTGGTGGGCGCACTGCACCCCGGGGACGGAACAGCAGCGGCACCTCCGAGCCGTACCACCCGGTCAGCCACCCCCAACAACGCGGGCCGATGCACGACAAGCAGCACGGTCCGCCCAGCGGCAAGCCTCCGCACCGCGGCCACGACCTCCCCCTCGGTCCCCCCGTCCAACGCAGCCGTCGGCTCATCCAGCAACAGCACAGGCCGATCCGCGAGAAACGCCCGAGCCAACGCCAACCGCTGCCGCTGCCCCGCCGACAACCCCGCCCCGTCCTCCCCGAGCACGGTGTCGACCCCCTCCGGCAGCGCCGCCACGAACTCCCACGCCCCCGCGTCCCGCAGCGCCCGCCGCACGGCACCGTCGTCGGCGCCAGGCCGGGCCAGCCGCACGTTCTCCGCGATCGTCCCGGCGTACAGATGAGGCCTCTGCGGCACCCACGCGACCCTCGACCGCCACTCCGCCAGATCCAGCCCGGCGAGATCCGCGCCCCCGATCCGTACCCGTCCCTCGGTGGGCCGTACGAACCCCAGCAACACGCTCAGCAGCGTCGACTTGCCCACCCCGCTCGGCCCGACCAGCGCAACGGTCTCACCGGGCTCGACGGTGAACGACACATCGGTCACCGCATCCGAGGACCGCCCCGGATACCGAACGCTGATCCCCTCGAAGGCCACACCACCCACCGGCACCGCACCGGTACCCGAGTCCGGCACCGCCGTCTCCAGCACGCTGAAGATCTCCTCCGCCGCGGCAAGCCCCTCCGCCGCCGCGTGGTACTGCGCACCCACCTGCCGCAACGGCAGATAGGCCTCGGGCGCCAGCACGAGGATCACCAGACCGATGGAGAGATCCATGTCTCCGTGGACGAGCCGCATCCCGATCGTCACGGCGACCAGCGCGACCGACAGCGTGGCCAGCAACTCCAGCGCGAACGAGGACAGGAAGGCGATCCGCAGCGTCCGCAGGGTGGCCTGCCGGTACTCGCCGGTGATCCGTCGGATGGACTCCGCCTGTGCCTTGGCCCGGCCGAACACCTTCAGCGTGGGCAGTCCCGCGACCACGTCCAGGAAGTGGCCGGACAACCGGGACAGCAACCGCCACTGCCGCTCCATCCGGGACTGGGTCGCCCAGCCGATCAGCATCATGAAGACCGGAATCAACGGCAGGGTGCAGACGATGATCGCCGCCGACACCCAGTCCTCGGTGACGATCCGCGCCAGCACCGCCACGGGCACGACCACGGCGAGCCCCAACTGCGGCAGGTAGCGCGAGAAGTAGTCGTCCAGGGCGTCGACCCCGCGCGTGGCCAGGGTGACCAGCGAGCCGGTCCGCTGACCGCTCAGCCACCCCGGACCGAGCGCCGCCGCCCGGTCGAGCAGCCGCCCGCGCAGCTCCGACTTCACGGCCGCGCTCGCGCGATGGGCCGAGAGTTCGGTGAGCCACGCGACGATCGATCGCCCGACGGCCACGGCGGCCAACAGCAGTAGGGGAGTGCGCAGTTCGGCGACCGACTGCCCGTGCTGGAACGCTCCGACGACGATCTCGGCGACGAGCATCGCCTGAGCGATGACCAGTCCGGCACCGACGGCCCCCAGACCGATGACCGCGACGAGGAAGAGACGGGTGGCGCGGGCGTACCGCAGAAGGCGGGGATCGATTGGTTTCACGTGAAACATGCCCTTCGGTACCGGGGGTGCTGTTTCACGTGAAACAGCACCCCCGGCGGACTCAGTGCGCGGCGCCGGCCGCAGCGTCAGGAGCGATGTGCTGCGTGCCGATCCGCTTACGGAAGACCCAGTAGGTCCAGCCCTGGTAGAGCAGAACGAGCGGCGTGGCGATCGCCGCGCACCACGTCATGATCTTCAGGGTGTACGGACTCGACGAGGCGTTGGTGACTGTCAGGCTCCAGTCCGCGTTCAGGGTGGACGGCATGACGTTCGGGAAGAGCGACAGGAAGAGCATCGCCACGGCCGCCACGATGGTGACGCCGGACAGTGCGAACGACCATCCCTCCCGACCGGCCTGGTTGGCCACGAGAGCCGCCACCAGAGCGACGACGGCCACGATCAGAGCCACCAGACTCTTGCCGTCACCGCTGTCGGCCTGCGTCCACACCAGGAAGGCGAGCGCCACGACGGCCGCGACCAGACCGACCCACCGGGCCAGCTTCCGGGCCCGTACCCGGATCTCCCCGACCGTCTTGAGCGCGGTGAACACCGCTCCGTGGAAGGTGAACAGCGTGAGCGTCACCAGGCCACCGAGCAGGGCGTAGGGGTTGAGCAGGTCCCAGACGTTGCCGACGTACTCGAAGTTCCGGTCGAGCTTGACCCCCCGCACGATGTTCCCGAAGGCCACGCCCCACAGGAACGCCGGCAGCAGCGAGGTCCAGAAGATCGCTGTCTCCCAGGTGCGCTGCCAGTTCTCCTCCGGCCGCTTGGCCCGGTACTCGAAGGCGACACCCCGGACGATCAGGCAGACCAGGATGAGCAGCAGGGGCAGGTAGAAACCGGAGAAGAGGGTGGCGTACCACTCGGGGAACGCGGCGAAGGTCGCGCCGCCCGCGGTGAGCAGCCACACCTCGTTGCCGTCCCAGACCGGGCCGATGGTGTTGATCAGCACCCGGCGCTCGGGCCGGTTGCGGGCCAGCAGCTTGGTGAGGATGCCGACCCCGAAGTCGAAGCCCTCCAGGAAGAAGTAGCCGGTCCACAGGACGGCGATCAGGACGAACCAGACGTCGTGAAGTTCCATGACTGTTCCCTCGGCCTAGTACGAGAAGGCCATCGGCTTGTCGGCGTCACGGGTGTCGCCGCCGATCTTCGTGGGCGGGTTGAGGTCGGCCTCGGTGAGCTCGGGCGGGCCGGCCTTGACGTACTTCGCGAGCAGCTTGACCTCGACCACGGCGAGGATGGCGTACAGCGCGGTGAAGACGGTCATCGAGGTGAGGACCTCGCCCTGGGAGACACCGGGGGAGACCGCGTCCCGGGTCTGGAGGACGCCGTAGACGACCCACGGCTGGCGGCCCATCTCCGTGAAGATCCAGCCCCACGAGTTGGCGATCAGCGGGAAGGCGAGGGTCCAGGTCGCGATGCGCCAGTACCAGGGGGTCAGCTTCAGGCTGAGCGCCTTGTTCTTGAACAGCACCAGGTGCGGCACCTCGTCCTCGCCGACCCTCAGGGCTTGGGGCAGCATGAACTTCTTGCGAGTCAGCCACAGTCCGGCCAGTCCGATGGCGAAGGAGGCCATGCCGAAGCCGATCATCCAGCGGAAGCCCCAGAAGGCGACGGGGATGTTGGGCCGGTAGTCACCAGGCCCGAACTTCTGCTGCTCGGCCTTGTTCACGTCGTTGATGCCGGGCACGTACGAGGTGAAGCTGTCGTCGGCGAGGAAGGACAGCAGCCCCGGGATCTCGATGGCCACGGAGTTGTGGCCCTTGTCCACATCGCCATAGGCGAAGATCGAGAACGGCGCCGGCTTCTGGCCGTCCCACAGTGCCTCGGCGGCGGCCATCTTCATCGGCTGCTGCTTGAACATCACCTTGCCGAGGGTGTCGCCGCTGATGGCGGTGAGCAGGCCGGCGATGACCACGGTGACCAGGCCGAGCCGCAGCGAGGTCTTCATCTCGCGGATGTGCTTCTTGCGGGCCAGGTGGTAGGCGGAGATGCCCACCATGAAGGCGCCACCGGTCAGGAACGCCGCGGACAGGGTGTGGAAGGCCTGGCTGAGGGCGGTGTTCTGGGTCAGCACGGCCCAGAAGTCGGTCAGCTCGGCCCGCCCCCTGACCTTGTCGATCTTGTAGCCGACCGGGTGCTGCATCCAGGAGTTCGCCGCGAGGATGAAGTACGCCGACAGGACCGTGCCGATCGAGACCATCCAGATGCAGGCCAGATGGATCTTCTTGGGCAGCTTGTCCCAGCCGAAGATCCACAGGCCGATGAAGGTGGACTCGAAGAAGAAGGCGATCAGCGCCTCGAAGGCGAGCGGGGCGCCGAAGATGTCACCGACGAAGCGCGAGTAGTCGGACCAGTTCATGCCGAACTGGAACTCCTGCACGATGCCGGTGACCACGCCCATCGCGATGTTGATCAGGAAGAGCTTGCCCCAGAACTTCGTCGCCCTGAGGTACTTCTCCTTCTCCGTGCGCACCCAGGCCGTCTGTAGCCCGGCCGTGAGCGCGGCCAGGGAGATCGTCAGCGGAACGAACAGGAAGTGGTAGACGGTGGTGATGCCGAACTGCCAGCGCGCCAGTGTTTCCGGCGCCAAAGCCAGGTCCACGTCGTCACTCTCCTTACTACGGCGTGGTGCAGCGCGGTTTGCCCCTTTTGTTGCACGCATACGGAACAAACGAGACGCGCTTGTGAACGCGTTCACATTCACAAGCCATTATGACGCACTGATTTTCAGCCTGCGTAGGGGGTCCCCCCTCACTTCGACCGCCCACACATGGGCGAGGAGGATCATTTCGCCACAGGCGCCCCTGTTTCACGTGAAACGGACGCCCGGCAGGGTCGTGGAACCGGGCACGGTGGCCTTCTGCACGGACGGCGACGCAGCCCGTGCACTGTCTCCGGCAACGTGCACGGGGGCGCCGCTCTCCTGGCGGCCGTACGCGACGGCGCCCCCGTCCGGGTGGAACTGATCGACGAGCAGAGCTACCGCCGGACTACAGCTCCTTGCGGAACGCCTCCGCCACCTTCAGGAAGATGTCGTTCGCCTCGGCCTCCCCGACCGTCACCCGCACACCCTCGCCCGGGAACGGCCGGATCACCACTCCGTGCTCCTCGCAGGCCTGTGCGAACGGGACCGTACTCTCCCCCAGCCGCAGCCACACGAAGTTGGCCTGCGTCTCCGGCACCGTCCAGCCCTGGGCCCGCAGCGCGTCGACCACGCGCGTGCGCTCGCACACCAGCGAGCCCACCCGGCCCAGCAGCTCGTCCTCGGCCCGCAGCGAGGCGATCGCCGCCTCCTGAGCCAGCTGGCTCACCCCGAACGGCACCGCCGTCTTGCGCAGCGCCGCCGCCACCGGCTCATGGGCGATCGCGAAACCGACGCGCAGCCCGGCCAGCCCATACGCCTTGGAGAAGGTCCGCAGGACGCAGACGTTGGGCCGCTTCCGGTACAGCTCGACACCGTCGGGCACCTCGGGGTCGCGGATGAACTCCCGGTAGGCCTCGTCCAGCACCACCAGCACATCGGCGGGCACCCGGTCGAGGAACCGCTCCAGCTCGGCCCGCCGCACCGTCGTGCCGGTCGGGTTGTTGGGGTTGCAGACGAAGACCAACCGGGTCCGGTCGGTGATCGCGTCCGCCATCGCGTCGAGGTCGTGCACATCGCCCGCCGTCAGCGGCACCTGCACCGAGCGGGCGCCGCTGATCTGCGTGATGATCGGGTACGCCTCGAACGACCGCCAGGCGTAGATCACCTCGTCGCCGGGGCCGCTGGTGGCCTGGATCAGCTGCTGGGCGACACCCACCGAGCCGGTGCCGGTGGCCAGGTCGGAGAGCGGCACACCGAAGCGATCGGACAGCTCGTTCATCAGCCCGGTGCAGGCCATGTCGGGGTAACGGTTGAAGTCGCAGGCCGCCGCACTCACGCTCTCCAGCACGCCGGGCAGCGGCGGGTACGGGTTCTCGTTGGAGGACAGCTTGTAGGCGACCGGTCCGCCGGCCGCGGCCGGTTTGCCCGGCTTGTAGGTAGGAATACGCTCCAGCTCGGCGCGCAGCTTGGGGCTCGTCTCGCTCACCGCAGTCCTCCTCGCGACCACCGGCGGCCCGTCGACACCGTCGGCATCCAATACTCCTCACCTTAAGAGGATTCGGCGCCGCTGCGAACAGGTCCGGAGCGCCCAGCAGTGCGGCCGTCGCCGCGGAAAGAGGCGAAGCTCACGTCTTCGACCGGCATCAGGGGCATCTTCGTACGAAGGCGTACGTTTCGGGGGGCGCGCCGTACATATATCTATGCGCCGGTAGCTTGCGCCGTGGCGCGCGTCCCCCGTGAAGGTGAGTTGAGACCTCTTCGAGACATCGGGGACTAGGTAGGTCGATCCGCGTCGACCAGTCACGTCTTACTATTGGATCGGTCAACCACCTTGGTTCCCAAGGAAGTTGGCACCCAATGACCATGCAGAAACGTGCCTGTCAACGCGTGCATATGCGTCCGCACTACCCCACCGCATGAGCCCTACTATCGGCTCGCCATGACAGCAGCAGGGAAGCACCAGGTGAGCCGCGCGGAAACCTCACGTCGAGGCAGCCGGCCGGGTCGGGCGGGCATCAGAGACGTCGCCGCCGCCGCCGGGGTCTCCATCACGACCGTGTCCGACGCCCTCAACGGCAAGGGCCGGCTTCCGGATGCCACCCGGCGCCATGTCCGCGAGGTCGCCGACCGGCTGGGGTACCGGCCCTCGGCCGCCGCCCGCACCCTCCGTACCGGCAAGTCGGGTCTGATCGGCCTGACCGTGACCACATACGGGGATGAACCTTTCACCTTCACCGAGTTCGCCTACTTCGCCGAGATGGCACGGGCGGCGACATCGGCCGCGCTCGCCCGCGGCTACGCCCTGGTCATCCTGCCCGCGACCTCCCGCCACGACGTCTGGTCCAACGTCGCCCTGGACGGCACGGTCGTCATCGACCCCTCCGACCAGGACCCGGTGGTCAGCGAGCTGGTGCGACAGGGACTGCCGGTCGTCTCGGACGGCCGCCCGGCCGGCGCGCTCCCCGTCACCGCCTGGGTCGACAACGACCACGAGGCCGCCGTGCTCGGCATCCTCGACCACCTCGCCGCCGCCGGCGCCCGCCGCATCGGCCTGCTCACCGGCACCACGACGGACACGTACACCCACCTGTCGACCACCGCGTACCTGCGCTGGTGCGAACGGGTCGGCCAGGACCCGGTCTACGAGTCCTACCCGGCGCACGACCCGTGCGCGGGCGCCGTCGCCGCCGACCGGCTGCTCGCCCGCCCCGACCGGCCCGACGCGGTCTACGGGCTGTTCGACCCCAACGGCACCGACCTGCTCGCCGCCGCCCGCCGCTACGGCCTGCGCGTCCCCGACGACCTGCTGCTGGTGTGCTGTAGCGAGTCCACCGTGTACGCCAGCACCGAGCCGCCCATCACCACCCTGTCCCTGAAGCCGCGCCGCATCGGGACCGCCGTCGTCCAGCTCCTCATCGACGCCATCGAGGGCGTCGAGTCGGACCAGCCGGTCGAGCAGGTGATACCGACCGAGCTGATCGTGCGCACCTCCTCCCAGCGGCGGTCCCCGCGCACGACGGTCAGTCCGCCGCGGACACCGGACGAGAAGTAGCACCGCCCGCCGCACCGGCCCGCGCGGGGCCCGGCCGGTGCGGCACAGGGGACCCGGCGGCGCGCCGCGGCGGGGACGGACCCGGCGGACCGAGGGCTCGTCCGGCCGACAGCCGGTCGAACATCTGCCCAAACGGGGCGAAAGCCACGGTGAACTGGAGTCTTGTTCCGATTCACCACCCCTGGGTCATCACACGGCGCTACGCGCATTCCTATGATGGGCCCACGACACCGCGGACCGCTGCGACCAGGCAGTCCGAAGCGGTGCAGATGCGGCGCGATGGTGGAGGGGTCTGATGACTCAGGGGGCCGGTCAGGGACCCGAGGCGGAGCGGACGGCGACGCTGCGCGACTTCCGGGTACCCGCGTACGTCCACGAGACCGGTCCGTACGTCCAGCACGTCCACCCCGGCGACGTCGTACCGCCCGCCGACGAGGCGTACCCCGAGGGCTACACCCCCACCCAGCGCGACCTGCCCGTCATCAACCGCGGCGACACCCTCCAGGTCCCCGTCGAGCCCGCCTCCGCCCCGGCTCCCCAGCCCGCGACCGGGCCCGGCCCGCTCTATGTCGTCGGTGATGTCCACGGCTACCTGGACGAGCTGGTGGCGGCCCTACAGGAGCAGGGCCTGATCGACGCCTCGGGCCAGTGGTGCGCCGGCACCGCCCGGCTGTGGTTCCTCGGCGACTTCACCGACCGCGGCCCGGACGGCATCGGCGTCATCGACCTGGTCATGCGGCTGTCCGCCGAGGCCGCGGCGGCCGGCGGATACTGCAAGGCCCTCATGGGCAACCACGAACTGCTGCTCCTCGGCGCCAAACGGTTCGGCGACACCCCCGTCAACTCCGGCGCGGGCACGGCCACCTTCCAGGCGGCCTGGCTGCTCAACGGCGGCCAGAAGACCGACATGGACCGCCTCCAGGACCACCACCTCCAGTGGATGGCCCGCCTCGACGCCGTCGAGGAGGTCGACGGCTATCTGCTCCTCCACTCCGACACCACCGCCTACCTCGACTACGGCGACTCCATCGAGGCGGTCAACGACACGGTCCGCGAGGCTCTGACCCGCAACGACGCCGACGAGGTCTGGGACCTGTTCCGCAAGTTCACCAAACGCTTCTCCTTCCGCGACGAGGGCGGCGCCGACGCCGTACGCTCCCTCCTCGATACGTACGGCGGCACCCGGGTCGTTCACGGGCACAGCCCCATTCCCTACCTCCTCGGCCAGGTCGGCTCCGAGGACGGCGAGGAGAGCACCGGCCCGATCGTCGAGGGACCGCACGTCTACGCCGGCGGACTCGCCATCGCCATGGACGGTGGAGTGACCATGGCTGGAAAGCTGCTGGTCCAGCAACTGCCCTTGAACGGCTGACCGTTCGTCGGGCAGGCATCCCCCGGCCGCGTACGCGCAGGCCGGACCGCAATTTCCGGCAATCCCCTGTCACCGTGCGCCGTCACGGCTCTACCATCGGCTTATCCGTAGCAGGCTCCCCTCCGTTTCTGCCCGACGGCTCGCCGGCGTGCGAGCCCCAAGCCCTACGGAGCATCGGGGGATGCACATGAACAGCGTTCCGCAGCACCTGCTGAGCGAGGACCGCCAGGACTTCGAGCGGCTCCTCGATGAGGCGCTGCGCTCCGCACCGCACCGACCGGAACTGGCCGCTGTCGGCCAGCGGCTCAACTCCGAACAACTACGCACCATGGCACTCAACGCCTCCGCCCTGATCACGGCAGCCGCGGCGGCCGAGTACCAGCACTACGTCAAGCTGCGCGACGAGCTGCGTCACCCTGCGCTGTCCGGCCCGCCGGCCGTCGCCGACTCCGGCGAGCCGAGCCCGGTTTCGACCGCCACGGGCCTCGCCACCACCCTCGGCGAAGCCGCCGACAGCACCGGCGCGGGCGCCATCGCGGTCATCGCCGTCCTGGCTCCCGTCCTCTCCGGGACCGCTGCGGTGATCTTCCTGCTCGTCGGCTACATCCTGAAGGTGCTCGACCCCCACCAGACCTTCGCCCGGACCATGCTCACCGCCGGCTGGGTGTTCGGCGCCATCACCGCGGCGACGGTCCTCGTCGCCGCGGTCGGCCTGCTGCTCACCGCTCTGCGCAACAGCACCCGGGCGGACGACCGGGCACGGGACGCGGCCCACGAGGAGCTGGCCAGGGCCAGGGAGGCGTGGCGGGGCGCCCTGCTGGAGCGCGGCATCCTGCCCTTCCTCCGGGAGGCACTCGCCGAACCCGGCACGACCACCGGACACCCGTCGACCCCGTCCGCGCCGACCGGCCGCATACCCCGCCTCGGCTACGACCGCCCCGGCTTCAGCAGCCCCGACGACGGCACCGCGACCGGCCGCCCGAGCTTCACCAGCCCCGACTACACGAGCCCGGACTTCGGCGGCCCGGAGCACCAGCCCGAGTGATCCGACCGGCCCACCGGTGTGCTGCCACCACACCGGTCGGTCGTGGACCCTGCTGCCCCACCACACCGGCCGACCGTCAGTGGACCGGCCGGCGCGGTGAGTCCGGCGTGCGGCGCTCAGTCGGCGATCGGCAGGTACACCCGGTTGCCGGCGGCCGCGAACTCCTTGGACTTCTGGGCCATACCCTCCTCGATCTCGGCCCGGCTGCCGCCGTGCTCGCGCCGGATGTCCTGCGAGATCTTCATGCTGCAGAACTTCGGGCCGCACATGGAGCAGAAGTGCGCCGTCTTGGCGGGCTCGGCCGGCAGGGTCTCGTCGTGGAACTCCCGTGCCGTGTCCGGGTCCAGCGCGAGGTTGAACTGGTCTTCCCACCGGAACTCGAAGCGGGCGTCGGACAGTGCGTCGTCCCACTCCTGAGCGCCGGGATGCCCCTTGGCGAGGTCCGCCGCGTGTGCGGCGATCTTGTAGGTGATGACACCGGTCTTGACGTCGTCCCGGTTGGGCAGTCCCAGGTGCTCCTTGGGCGTGACGTAGCAGAGCATCGCCGTGCCCCACCAGGCGATCATCGCGGCACCGATGCCGGAGGTGATGTGGTCGTACGCGGGCGCGACGTCCGTGGTCAGCGGGCCGAGCGTATAGAACGGAGCTTCATCGCAGATCTCCTGCTGAAGGTCGATGTTCTCCTTGATCTTGTGCATCGGGACGTGTCCCGGGCCCTCGATCATGGTCTGTACGTTGAAACGCTTGGCGATCCCGTTGAGTTCCCCGAGCGTCCTCAACTCCGCGAACTGTGCCTCGTCGTTGGCGTCCGCGATCGATCCCGGCCGCAGGCCGTCGCCCAGCGAGTACGTGACGTCGTAGGCGGCGAGGATCTCGCACAGCTCCTCGAAGTTCTCGTACAGGAACGATTCCCTGTGGTGCGCCAGGCACCACGCGGCCATGATCGAGCCGCCGCGCGAGACGATGCCGGTCTTGCGGTGGGCGGTGAGCGGGACGTACGGCAGCCGGACGCCCGCGTGGACCGTCATATAGTCCACGCCCTGCTCGGCCTGCTCGATGACGGTGTCCTTGTAGATCTCCCAGGTCAGTTCCTCGGCCTTGCCGTCGACCTTCTCCAGGGCCTGGTAGAGCGGCACCGTGCCGATGGGGACGGGGGAGTTGCGCAGGACCCACTCGCGGGTGGTGTGGATGTTGCGGCCGGTGGACAGGTCCATGACCGTGTCGGCGCCCCACCGGGTCGCCCAGGTCATCTTCTCGACCTCCTCCTCGATGGAGGACGTCACCGCGGAGTTGCCGATGTTGGCGTTCACCTTCACCAGGAACCGTTTGCCGATGATCATCGGCTCGATCTCCGGGTGGTTGACGTTCGCCGGCAGCACGGCCCGGCCCGCCGCGATCTCCTCACGGACCACCTCGGGGGAAACGTTCTCCCGGAGGGCCACGAACTCCATCTCCGGCGTGATCTCGCCGCGGCGGGCGTACGCGAGCTGCGTCACCGCCCGGCCGTTGCCTCCCCGCCGCGGCTGACGCGGGCGTCCGGGGAAGACCGCGTCCAGGTTCCGCAGCCCGCCGCGCGGCGAGGTGTGCTTGATCCCGTCGTCCTCGGGACGGACCGGACGGCCCGCGTACTCCTCGGTGTCGCCGCGGGCGATGATCCAGTTCTCCCGCAGCGGCGGCAGGCCACGGCGGACGTCCGTGTCGACGAGTGGATCGGTGTACGGGCCTGATGTGTCGTACAGCGTGACCGACTGCCCGTTGGTGAGGTGCACCTGACGGACCGGCACCCGCAGATCGGGGCGCGAGCCCTCGACGTACGCCTTGTGCCAGCCGATGGACTTCCCGGCCTCCGGGGACTTCTCGTCCTGGACGGAGGCAGGCGTGCGTGCGTCCTTGTTGGCCATGAGACCTACTCCCTACGCCGGCATTACCCGGTAACAGGTTCGGCGGTCGACGCAGCGGCTTCCGTCTGCCGACGTTTCTTGTGGAACACCTCTTGTTCCACGTGAAACATCGCGTGTACGGAGGTCAGCGCCCTCTCAGCCCGGTGCTCCGAGCTCCCGCGTGTGCAAAGGTGCCTCCACGCTAGCGCCATGTGTGGCGCGGTGAACAGTGGGCCCCCGTCGTTCTTGCGATGATCGGGCGGTGACCAGGATGGAGCAGTACCCCTACCAGCCGCCCGAGCCGCCCCGCCGAGACGGCCCGGAACAGGGCGACGGACACGGCCACGGTCCACGCGATCACGGTCACTCACACGGCAACAGCCACTCGCACGGCCACAGCCACCACCACGGCCCGGCTGCCCCCGTCTCCCAGCACCTGCGCAAGGTCATCGCGGCGATCCTGGTCCCCTTCACCGCGGCGGTCCTGGTCGGCCTCGTGGTGCTCTGGCCCGGGCACGCCCCCTCCCACAAGCGCACCGGCGTCGGCTTCGACCGGCAGACCCAGCAGGCCACGGTCACCCGGGTCGTCGAGGTCAGCTGCAAGTCGGTGAACGCGTCCGGCGGCACTCCGGCCGGCGACACCTCCAGCGCCGAGGGCACGTCGGCGGAGGCGGAGACCGACAGAACCTGCAAGAAGGCCACCATCCGTGTGGACACCGGCAAGGACGAGGGCCGTACCTTCACCGAGATCGTGCAGCCGGACCAGTCACGGCAGTTGCACCAGGGCGAGAAGGTCGTGGTCGCCTACGAGCCCTCGGCCCCCAAGGACCTGCAGTACTCGGTGACCGATGTGAACCGGAAGTTCCCCATGGCACTGCTCGCGGGGATCTTCGCGGTGGCCGTCGTGGTGGTGGGCCGACTGCGCGGGGTCATGGCGCTGGTCGCCCTGGCCGTGAGTTTCCTCGTGCTGACGCTGTTCATCCTGCCGGCGATCCTGGAGGGGGCGAACCCGCTGCTGGTGGCCGTGGTGGGGTCGAGCGCCATCATGCTGATCGCCCTGTACATGTGCCACGGTCTGTCAGCGCGTACGTCGGTGGCCGTGCTCGGCACACTGATCTCGCTCTGTCTGATCGGCGTGCTCGGCTCGCTGTTCATCGGCTGGGCCGCGCTGACCGGCAACACGGACGACAACACCGGCCTGATCCACGGCCTGTATCCGTCGATCGACATGAGCGGTCTGCTGCTGGCCGGTGTCATCATCGGTTCGCTCGGCGTCCTGGACGACGTGACGGTGACGCAGACCTCGGCCGTCTGGGAGCTGCACGAGGCCAACCCGTCGATGGGCTGGCGCGGGCTGTACCGGGCGGGCATCCGCATCGGCCGGGACCACATCGCGTCCGTGGTCAACACCCTCGTGCTCGCCTACGCCGGTGCCGCACTGCCGTTGCTGCTGCTGTTCTCGATCGCGCAGAGCAGCGTCGGCACCGTGGCCAACAGCGAGCTGGTGGCCGAGGAGATCGTGCGCACGCTGGTGGGCTCGATCGGTCTGGTCGCCTCGGTCCCGGTCACCACCGCGCTGGCCGCGCTCGTCGTGTCGGCCGACCGGACCGGGCCCGGCTCTACGGCACCCGCCGGGGCACAGCCCGCACCGGCACGCGGCGGCCGGGGCCGACGCCGGAAGCGGTGACGCAGTAAGGGGTGACGCCGGAAGCCGGAAGCGGTCAGCCCGGAGGAGAGGTGAGCACAGTGGAGAGGCGAGCACCGCGGAAGGGTGCGCCCACCGGAACGGGCGCCCGCCGCAGAAGCGTTACTGCACAGTTCCGCACGGCACGGCGGATCGTCCGCCACCCCTTGCCGTAACGCTTCAGCCGGCGCTCTGTTCCTCGGCGAGGATGCGGTCCAGGGCCTCGTCGAGGTGAGCGTCGAAATCAGCGAGCGCGCCCTCCTGGCCGAGCGGCACGAGCTTGTCCGTACGGTCGAGGAAGGCCACGAGCGGTGGCGCCGACGAGCGGAACAGGGCCTGGTCGCCGCCGACCTGAAGCCGGATCAGCACCTCACCCAGCACCTCGGAATCGGCGGGGGCGATGTGCACGTCCCCCTCCCCGCACGGGCGGCCGACCCCGTCGATCAGCAGCTCCCGCCCGAAGGCCCAGGTGACCGGAGCATCACCGGGCAGATGAAAGGTGAGGCGTACGGCATACGGATCACAGGTCTCGTAGCGCAACTCCACCGGGATGCGGAAGGAGAGCTCCTCCGACACGAGAAAGCTCATCATGACTTCTGCCTGAACGGACTCGCGCATCGCCTATCCCGTCATATGACATCGACTGGCCGGGATTGATCCCTCTGACCGTGGTCAAATCTTGCTGAAAGTACACAAGAGATCACAAGGAGTAAGTTTTCAGATACTGATAGAGAGCGTGAGCGATCCGAGATGCCGACCGATCTCCGCCTGCATCCGCTGTGCCGCGGGCATCAGCCGGTCGGCCTGACGGACGGGCAGGGAGAGGGCCATCGTGGCCGCGGTGGTGCCGACCGTGATCGGGACCGCCGCGCAGACGGTGCCGACCGCGTACTCCTGGCGCTCCACCACCGGTTCCATGCGCCGCGTCCGGGCCAGCCGCCGCAGCAGCGCGTCGTTGTCCCGCACCGTGTACGGCGTGATGGGCCGCACCGGATACCGGGCGAGGTGGTCGCGCCGTGCGTCCTCGTCCAGCTGGGAGAGCAGGCACTGTCCGATCGCGTGCGCATGCCCGGTCTCACGGAAGTCCGCCCACTCTTCCACCGCGGGCGCCTGACGGGAGGCGGAGACGCACATGACCTCGATCTCACCGTCCCGGTACATCGCGTAGTACACCGGCACTCCGATGGAATCGCGCCAGTGCGCCAGCGTGTCCGCCACCGTGCTGCGACGTTTCTGCTGGGCTCCACTGCGGCCCAGTCGCTCCGCCGCGTCGCCGAGGAAGAACAGCCCCTTCTCGCGGCGCAGATAGCCCTCGTGGACCAGGGTGCGCAGCAGGTGGTACGCCGTGGGCAGCGCGAGGCCGGTCTCACGGGCGAGCTGTTTGGCCGGGGCGCCGTATGCGTGCGCGGCGACGGTCTCCAGCAGGCGCATGGCGCGCTGGACGGACCCGATGAGCGTGGCGGTGGGTGTCGGGGCGGCCGGTGGTCCCGGCCGGCCGGCGGAGGGCGGTGGTCCGGAGCGGTCCGCGGCACACGGGGGTCCGGGGATGTCCGCGGCCTGTGGCTGGCCCGGGACGGCCAGGGGCACCGGGCGCTGGACGGGGGGCGCGCAGGAGCGCGGTGGGGTGGGGGGTGCGTGTGGTTCCGCCGGTGCGGTGTCAACCGTGGCCAAGGGTCACTCCCGGAGCGCGAGGGGGCAGCCCGTGCGAGGAAGAGCACGGAGGGGGGTCTGCGCCGCCCACGGGGCCGGACCCCGTGGGGAGTTCCGGACTTTAACCGCCCGCCACCGCCCGTAGACGGCTCCCGGGGGAAACTTCCCTCCCCCGAGGGAACCGGCCCTCCGTCATGGGTGACCGGCTCCCGGGTGCCTCACCAGTCGCTGCGCGACGAGGAGTTCCCCATGAACTTGCGGACGATGTAGATCAGTCCGCCGACCAGGGCGACGAAGATCAGCGCCTTGAACAGCAGGCCGATCACGAACCCGACCACCGTCGCTATCAGGCCGCCGAACACGACCAGGGCGATGACCGGCACCGCGACCCACTTCACCCACCACGGCAGCCCCGCGAAGATCTCTCGCATCGCCCTCGTCCTTTGCGTCTCGTGCGTTGTCGATGTTCCGCACTCGATGCTAGGGCCGCGCAGGGCCCTCGCGGGGGCCTCGCATCCCTTGTCCTCCCCTGACCCGTCCCCTAGGGAACCCGGGGGTCCCGGGTCACGCCTCGGGCGGAGAGAACACGACGAGCACCCTGAGGTCCTCGCTGATGTGGTGGAACTTGTGGGCGACCCCGGCGGGCACGTACACGACGCTGCCCCGCGCCACCTCGGTCGTCTCCAGCCCCACGGTGATCGACGCCCGACCGCTGACCACGAAGTACACCTCGTCCTGGCCGTGCGGCTTCTGCGGGTCGTGTTCGCCCGCGTTGAGGGCGTACAGGCCGACCGACATGTTCCGCTCGCGCAGGAACTGTAGGTAGGCGCCTTCGTTGGCGGCGCGTTCCGCCTCCAGATCGTCCAGCCGGAATGCCTTCATCGCCGCTGCCGCCCTCGCCTCACTGCTCGCTGTTCCGCTGCCCGCCGTCGCACCGCTCGCCGTCCGTCCGGCCAGGGCCCGCCCGGTCTGCCACGATCAGACACATGAAGAATTTCGTAGTCAAGACGATCGCCAACGCAGGCGCCCTGGCGGTCGCGGTGTGGCTGCTCGACAAGATCACCCTGACGGGTGACAGCACCGCCAAGAAGACCGGCACGCTGATCGTCGTCGCGTTGATCTTCGGCCTGGTGAACTGGTTGGTCAAGCCGATCGTGAAGGTGCTCACCTTCCCGCTGTTCATCCTGACCCTGGGCCTGATCACCCTGGTCGTGAACGCGCTGATGCTGCTGCTGACCTCCTGGGTGTGCGGCAAGCTCGACCTGAGTTTCCATGTGGAGGGCTTCTGGACGGCCGTCGTCGGCGGTCTGATCGTCTCCGTCGTCTCCTGGGCGCTGCACGTCGTCCTGCCCGACGAGGACTGAGCGCATGACCTACCGCGTCTGTTTCGTGTGCACCGGCAACATCTGCCGCTCCCCGATGGCCGAATCCGTCTTCCGCGCGCGCGTGGCGGAGGCCGGGCTGGGGGACCTGGTGGCAGTGGACAGCGCCGGCACGGGCGGCTGGCACGAGGGCGAGCCCGCCGACCCGCGTACCGTCTCGGTCCTGGAGGAACACGGTTACGACAGCGAGCACGTCGCCCGCCAGTTCCTGCCGTCGTGGTTCGCCCGCCTCGACCTCGTGATAGCCCTCGACACCGGCCATCTCAAGGCCCTGCGCCGTCTCGCGCCCACCGAGGAGGACGCGCGCAAGATACGCCTGCTGCGCTCCTACGACCCCACCGCCGGCGACGACCTCGACGTGCCGGACCCGTACTACGGGGGCCGGGACGGTTTCGAGGAGTGCCTTGAGATGGTGGAGGCGGCGAGCACCGGTCTGCTCGCCGCCGTACGGGACGAACTGGAAGGACGGGCCGCATGAGCGACGCCATGAAGAACGAGGGGGGCCGCGTCGGCGACGGCACGCGCGCGGTACGTGCGGGACTGCCGGAGCCGGCGAAGAACGAGCCGACCCTGCCCGGACCGGTGTTCGCGGCCCACTTCCACCTGCCCGGCGAGGTCTCGGGACCGTATGCGTACGGCCGTGACGACAACCCGACCTGGACGCTGCTGGAGCGGGCCGTCAGCGAGCTGGAGGCACCCGGGCGGGAGGACGCCGAGACGCTGGTCTTCGCCTCCGGCATGGCGGCGATCTCCGCCGTGCTGTTCTCCCAGCTGCGCGCCGGGGACGCGGTCGTGCTGCCGTCCGACGGCTATCAGGTGCTGCCGTTGGTCGGCGCCCAGCTGGAGGCGTACGGCGTCGAGGTGCGCACCGCGCCGACCGGCGGGGACGCCCAGCTGGAGGTGCTCGACGGGGCGCGGCTGCTGTGGATCGAGTCGCCGTCCAACCCCGGGCTCGATGTCTGCGACATCCGGCGCCTGGCCGAGGCGGCCCACGCGCGGGGCGCCCTGGTGGCCGTCGACAACACCCTCGCCACCCCGCTCGGCCAGCGCCCGCTGGAACTGGGCGCCGACTTCTCCGTGGCCAGCGGTACCAAGCAGCTCACCGGCCATGGCGATGTCCTGCTGGGTTACGTCACCGGCCGCGACGCCGAGGCGATGGCCGCCGTGCGCCGCTGGCGCAAGATCGTCGGCGCGATCTCCGGCCCCATGGAAGCCTGGCTCGCGCACCGGTCGATCGCCACGCTCCAGCTGCGCGTCGACCGGCAGAACGCCACGGCCCTCGCCGTCGCGGAGGCGCTGCGGCGGCGGCCCGAGGTCTCCGGCCTGCGCTATCCGGGCCTGTCCGACGACCCCTCGCACAAGATCGCCGCGCAGCAGATGCGCCGCTACGGCTCCGTCGTCTCCTTCACCCTGCCCACGCGCACGCGTGCCGAGCGTTTTCTGGCTGCCCTGCGGCTGGTGGAGGACGCGACGAGTTTCGGCGGGGTGCGGTCCACCGCCGAACGCCGCCGCCGCTGGGGCGGGGACGCCGTCCCGGAGGGCTTCATCCGCATGTCCGTCGGCGCGGAGGACCCCGAGGACCTGGTGGCGGACGTGCTGCGTGCCTTGGACGAGTCCGCCGAGTAGCGTCCGCGTCTCCCGCCGCTGTCGTCAGGACGGTCCGAGCCTCCCCCCTCGTGGCTCGGACCGCCTGCGGCTTTCCCGGGGAAAGACCGTGCGAACCAGGCTAGTTGACTCTGCGTCAGTGTCCAATCACGCTAACGACAGAGACCTATCGACTTATTTATAGTTGGTGCCTGCCTGGGGGCCGGAGGGGGCAGCGACACGGGAGGGCGTGCCATGGATCTGGCCTTGCTGCGGACCTTCGTCGCCGTGCACAGAGCCGGTTCTTTCACCCGCGCCGCCGCTCTGCTCGGCCTCTCCCAGCCCGCTGTCACCTCGCAGATCCGGACGCTGGAGCGCCAGCTCGGCAGACCGCTGTTCCTCCGTCAGGCGCGCGGAGTGACCCCGACGACCGTCGGCGACGAACTCGCGCACAGGGCCGCACCGCATCTCGATGCCCTGGTGGAGATAGTGGAGAGCGGCCTGGACGACGAGTCCTCGTCACGGACGCTGCACCTGGCCGGGCCTCCGGAGTTCACCGCCGAACGTGCTCTGCCGGCGCTCAGCGAGCTGACCGGCGACGACGGCCGGAGCCTCGCGCTACGGGTCTCCTTCGGGACGACCGAGGAGGTGCTGGAGGGGCTGGCCTGCGGCCTTCATGATCTGGCCATCAGCACGGCATGGCCACGCGGGGCCCTGCTCACCGCCACTCCGCTCTGCGACGAGGAGCATGTGCTGGTCGCCGCCCCACGCTGGACGGAGCGGATCGGCGCGGACGCCCTGCGGCTGAAGGGCGCCCCGGCCCTGGAGCACCTGCCGCTCGTCGAGGTCCACGAGTCGCTGCCGTTCGTCTCGCGCTACTGGGCCTCCGTCTTCGACTCCCGCCCAGCCGCCACGGGCACGGTCGTCGTCCCGGATCTGCGTGCCGTGCTCTCCTGCGTCATCGCCGGGGCCGGACTGGCGGTGCTGCCCCGCTATCTGTGTGCCCCGGCGCTGGAGGACGGCACGATCGTCACCCTGCACGATCCGGTGGTCCCGCCCCTGCGTACGTACTTCCTGGTGGTGCGGACCGGCACGCTCGCCCTGCCCCATATCGGCCGGGCCCATGAGTGGCTCCAGCGCGCCGCCACGGCCTGGGGCTGACCTCGTCCGCCCGGGATGCACGCACTGCGGTCATGTCGTGGCACTTTGCGATGTTTCACGTGGAACCAGCCGGGCCACATTTCTCCCATGACCGTCCGACCCGTGGTCAAGCGCACCGCCCGTGCCGTTCTCCTGGACGGTGACGACCTGATCCTGATCAAGCGCACCAAGCCCGGTGTCGATCCCTACTGGGTCACCCCCGGTGGGGGAGTCGAACCCGGGGACTCCACCGTCGTGGACGCCCTGCACCGTGAGGTGGAGGAGGAACTCGGCGCCAAGATCACCGACGTGGTGCCGTGTTTCGTGGACACGGTGGAGCACATCGGTGAGGACGGCGGCGCGACCGGGGTGAAGGTGCAGCACTTCTTCGTCTGTCGGCTGGAGTCCATGGATCCCTCCCTGCGTCACGGCCCCGAAGTGGACGAGCCGGCCGGTGAGTACGAGATCGTCCGCGTCCCGTTCACCCGCGTCGGCATCGCCTCCGTGCATCTCGTCCCGCTGTCCCTGCGCCACTACCTGGACGGGAACATCGAAGGGGTACGGGCCATGCACGCCCCTGACCTCGGCTAGCGCGGTCAGCCCGCGCCGACGAGCCGTTCCTCCACCGCGTCGTGCCGTATGCGGCCGGCCGGGATGCCGATGTCCCGGAGGGTGTCGATGCCGCTGCGGATCATTCCGGGCGGGCCCGAGAGATAGGCGTCGTACTCGGCCCACGGACCATGGGCGCGGATGGCGTCGGGGAACCGGAGATGCGTCCGCTGGTCGATGACGGGCCGGACCGACAGCCAGGGGTGACTCTGCTGGAGCCTGAGCATCGTGTCGATGTCGTACAGGTCGTGATCGGTGCGCGCCCCGTAGAACACCTCGACCAGGCGGCGTTCGCCGCGCCCGGCGACATCCTCCACCAGGGCCTTGATGGGCGCTATGCCGGTGCCGCCGCCCAGGCAGAGCAGTCCGCTGTCGGTGGTGTGGTCGACGGTCATCGAACCGGCCGGCGGTCCGAGGCGTATGACGTCTCCGGGCCGGGCACGGTGGACCAGCGCCTTGGAGACCCAGCCGGCCGGGACGGCCTTCACATGGAACGTCAGCAGT
The DNA here is from genome assembly GCF_014650735.1 of Streptomyces canarius. Classification (NCBI taxonomy): domain Bacteria; kingdom Bacillati; phylum Actinomycetota; class Actinomycetes; order Kitasatosporales; family Streptomycetaceae; genus Streptomyces; species Streptomyces canarius. The sequence continues at coordinate 184,197 of NZ_BMVN01000013.1, read as the reverse complement.
CCGTCCGAGCGGGGCGCGGAGGCGAAGGAGTAGTGCCGCCACACCCGGGGCCACCAGGGCGTTTCCACGCTCGTGTACTGGCCGGCGAGGAAGGGATAGGGCTGGTCGGGGCGGACGGTGAGGATCGCGACGTCCGGGGTCCGCAGATCATGCGTGACGATCTGCGCCTGCCACCAGGCCGGGGCACGCAGTTCGTCGGCCGCCGCCGCGTCGATCATGACCTGGGACATCGTCCTGTAGGCCCGCACCCAGGCGGCCTCCGTCTCCGGGTTCCAGACGGTGGCGGCGTACTTGCTCAACGCGCCGATGAGGCATTCGCCCACGGCCGGGTAGTGCTCGGCCCGCGTCCCGTACTTGCGGTGTCCGCGGCCCAGATTTCGCAGGTAGTCGACGAGGACCGGGGCGTTGTCCAGGTGCTCGGCCGCCGTGAGCAGTGCCTTCAGCAGGCGGTCCCGCTGGGTGTCCATCGCGGCCGGGAACAGGGACCGCAGTTCGGGATGGCGGACGAAGAGGAGAGCGTAGAAGTAGGAGGTGGCCCTGTCGGCGTCGGGGCCGATCTCGGTCATCGTGCGGCGGATGAGAAGGGCGTCCGACGAGCCCTCCTCAGCAACCACGGCCGACCGCCGCACGGGCACACGCTGCGACTTCTCGGGTGCGCCCTGATCACCGTCAGGAAGCGGAACCGATGCTCCCTGGCGTGGCATGAACCAGCCGCCCCCGTCCGGCACGGCGTTCTCCCCCGGCGGGGTGGTCGGAGCATCCATGGTGTGCCCTCGCCTCGAACATCTTGCGGTCGTGCGCACCCTCCTCACGGAAGGCGCACTCCATCCCGGACGTGAACCGGAGTCGACCCTACCGGTCGTCGGCACGCACACAAGTCCCTCCTCGTTCCGCCCAGAGGACAGCACGGGGCATGCGGTGACGTCGCTCAACTACCGGGCAGGTCCGACCAATTCATAGGCGTCCCACAGATCCCGTCCCGTGTACGAATGGGTCGCCAGTCCGGCCAGGTGCGCATCGGCGTTGACCGCCACGGAAACCGGTACGGCAGCAAACAACTCCTTGTCCGACGACGAGTCGCCATACGCCACACAGTCGGCTCGTGCCACCCCGAACTCCGCGCAGAGCCGGTTCGCGATGGTCACCTTGGCCGCTGCGCTGAGCGCCCCGGAGGGATCGACAGGCTCGGTGAACGGCACGGCGGGGAAGCGCGACCCATGCGTCGCGTGGGCACCCCAGTCGAGGAGGCGTTCCACGAAGAAGGAGGGCGAGAGAGACACCACCGCGCAGTACTCACCCGCGCTTCTGATCGCCGTCCAGACCTCACGGATCCGGGTCAGCCAGGGAGCCGCCTCGAACGCGGCCCGCACATGTTCCTCGGTCAGGTCCGCCCAGAGCTCGTACACCAGGGCCGCGTACTGCGGCGGACCGATCCGGCCCTCCGCGATCGCACGGTCCAGTGCCACCGTCTCTGCCTCCAGGCCCAACTGGCGTGAAATCTCCACTGGAGCGGTCGTTCCGTGCAGCAAGGTCCCGTCGAGATCGAAGAGATGAAGTCTCGCCATGGCCCGAGGCTAGTGGGCTGCCGATGTTTCACGTGAAACACGCAGAGCTGTCCACGGGCTGTGCGCAGGGCCACGAGATGGCCAAAAGCACGTGCGTCCGCCTCGAAACGGGTGGACGGCAGGGGTGCTGGTCGGACAGCCTGACCTGCGTGCCAACTCCTTCCCTCACCGCTCTGCCCATTCGCCGCCTGACGCTTCGCGACCTCACCGCCTGCGCCGACCTGTCCGAAGACCGGGGGTGGCCACGTGAGGAACACAAGTGGGGCTTCCTCCTCACAGCCGGGAAGGGCTTCGGCATCGACGACCCCGAGGGCGGCCTCGTCGCCGCGTGCGTGGTCACGGAGTACGGCACGTGGGGGCGGCCGGATCTCGGCGCCATCGGCATGGTTCTCGTGGCCGAACGTCACGCCCGTCGGGGTGTCGGGCGCCGCCTGATGCGGCACGTCATGTCCAGCATGGGGACGACTCCCCTGACTCTGCACGCCACGCCGTACGGCCGTCCCTTGTACGAGGAGCTGGGTTTCAAGGTGACGGGCCGGGCAGAGATGCTGACGGGCCGCTTCACCCCCGGCGGCCGGGATTACGGGGTCGTCACGCGTGCCGCCACCGCAGAGGATCTCCCGGCGATCCTGCGCCTCGACGAGGAGGTGTTCGGTACCGATCGCACCTCCCTCATCACCCGCCTGCCCGCCTTCGCCGATCAGCTCCGGGTGGCCGAGGAGGACAGCCGCCTCATCGGTTACGCCGCCGCGTGGCCCAACATGGACACCCATGTCGTCGGTCCGCTGATCGCCCGGGACACGGAGACCGCCAAGGCACTGATCGCCTCGCTGGCGGCCCGCACGGACCGTCCGCTGCGGACCGACATCGACGTGCGCCATGAAGAGCTGCTCACGTGGGCGAAGGAGCGCGGCCTGGCCTCCGTGGCCGTCAACTCGGTGATGATCTATGGCATCACGGATCTGCCGGGGGACTGGACGCGACGGTTCGCACCGCTGACGGTCGCCGCGGGCTGAGTCCTCGTACGACGCGCACCGGCCCCGCCGCTCGAAGCGGCGGGGCCGGTGTCATGCGGGCCGGGCTGTTGTTATGGCTCAGACGAGCGCCTGCACGGCCGCGGTGGCGAAGCCGTGGTCCTGGTCCGGAGCACCGCCGCCGACACCGATCGCGCCGACCAGCCGGCCGTCGCGGTGGACCGGGATACCGCCCGCGATGAACAGCAGGGGCCGGTCGAGCGCCGTGGGCAGGGTGTGGAAGAGGCCGCCGGGCTGGACGGCGTCGACGAGGTCGGCGGTGGGCGCGTTCAGCTGGAGAGCCGTGTAGGCCTTGCGGGTGCTGGTCTCGCCCGAGATCAGCACGGCGCGGTCGTCCCGGCGGAAGGCGAGCAGGTGACCGCCGGCGTCCAGGACGGTGACGCTGACGGTGACTCCGGCGTCCTCGGCCGCCCGGCGGGCGGTGGCGACCAGCAGCTCGGCGTCCTCGATGGTGAGCGGGGCGACGGCGGTGGTGGTCATGGAGATGTCTCCTCGGGAGGTGCTGTGGTGGGTGCTTGCCGTACCGGGAGAGTCCCGGTACGGAGGTCTGTGGGTGTGAGGCGTCCGGGGTGCGGGCGCTCAGTGGTGGACGGGCGTCCGCTGCTCCGCCGCCGATGTGCCGGAGGCGGTCAGGGGCCCGTGGGCGCCGTCACGGCGCTCCAGGGCTGCCGAGAGGAAGGCGAGGACCAGCGCGGCGGCGGCGAGCGCGGCGCCCACCCAGTTGGGGGACGTGTAACCGAAGCCGGCCGCGATCACGAGGCCGCCGAGCCAGGCGGACAGGGCGTTGCCCAGGTTGAAGGCGCCGATGTTGACGGCCGAGGCGAGCGTCGGAGCGCCGTGCGCCTGGTCGAGGACGCGCTTCTGTAGCGGCGGCACGGTGGCGAAGCCGAGGGCGCCGATCAGGGCGATGGTCACCGCCGCCGCGATCTTGTTGTGGGCGGTCAGTGTGAAGAGCGCCAGGACGACGGCCAGGGCCCCCAGGGAGACGTACAGCATCGGCATCAGGGCGCGGTCGGCGAACTTGCCGCCGATGAGGTTGCCGGCCACCATGCCGAGGCCGAACAGGACCAGCAGCCAGGTGACCGATCCGTCGGCGAAACCGGCGACGTGGGTCATCATCGGGGCGATGTAGGTGATGGCCGCGAAGACACCGCCGAAGCCGAGGACGGTCATCGCCATGGCCAGCAGGACCTGGGCGTTCTTGAAGGCGGCCAGCTCGTGGCGCAGGTGTACGCCCTCCGGCCGCGGCAGCTCGGGAACGAGCTTGGCGATACCGGCGAGGCCGACGACACCGAGGGCTGCGACGATGCCGAAGGTGACGCGCCAGCCGGCGCTCTGCCCGATGAACGTGCCCAGCGGGACGCCGACGACGTTGGCGATGGTCAGACCGGTGAACATCATGGCGATGGCGCCGGCCTTCTTGTGGGGCGCGACCAGTTCGGCGGCGACGACCGAGCCGATGCCGAAGAAGGCACCGTGGGCGAGCGAGGCGACCACTCGTCCGATCAGCATGACCGCGAAGGCCGGGGCGACGGCCGAGAGCAGGTTCCCGGCGATGAACAGGCCCATGAGCAGCATCAGCATCCGCTTGCGCGGGACCTTGGTGCCGAGCACGGTCATCAGCGGGGCGCCGATGACCACGCCGAGCGCGTAGCCGGTCACGAGCAGGCCCGCCGTGGGGATGGAGACCCCGAAGTCACTCGCGACCTCGGGCAGCAAGCCCATGATCACGAACTCGGTCGTTCCGATTCCGAAGGCCCCGATCGCGAGGGCCAGAAGCGCGAGAGGCATGAGGGGGTACACCTTCCCAAACGATTGCAGGAGCGCGTTGCGTTCCATCACAATAATTGCAGACGCGGGCTAAACGCAAACGACGTCTATTGCGGCGGTGCTCTACTCTTGTGATGCAGCCACTCCGGGACGGAGGAAAACGCCAATGACAGCGACGGACCCCGCGCTCACCGCCCTCGCACAGGGCTGGTGCGCCCTTTCTGCGCTGCACGGACGGATCGAGGCGCACATCGAGCGCGCCCTACAGGCCAAGCACGACCTGAGCGTCCGCGAGTACTCACTGCTGGACGTCCTCAGCAGACAGCACGAAGGCGAGGGCGGGCATCTTCAGATGAAGCAGGTCGCCGACGCGGTCGTGCTCAGCCAGAGCGCCACCACCCGCCTGGTGACCCGGCTGGAGGACCGCGGACTGCTGGAGCGCTACCTGTGCCCCACCGACCGGCGCGGCATCTACACCAACGTCACCCCGGCGGGCCTGCGGCTGCTGGAGGAGGCGCGGCCCACCAATGACGCCGCCCTGCGCGAGGCCCTGGACAGCGCCGCCCAGAGCCCCGAACTGGCGCCGCTGGTGCGAGTGGTGGAGTCCCTGAACGTGCCCGCGTAGGGTGCGCCCATGGACGATCTTGAGGTACGTGCCGCGACCGCCGACGACCTCCCGGCGATCGTGGCGATGCTCGCCGACGACCCGCTCGGGGCCCAGCGCGAGTCACCCGACGATCTCACGCCGTACCGGAGCGCGCTGGAACGCCTTGCCGCCGACCCCAACCAGCACGTCGTCGTCGCCGTGCGCGACGGCCGTGTGATCGGGACTCTCCAGCTGACGATCATCCCCGGGCTTTCGCACAAGGGGGCCACTCGTGCGCTCATCGAGGCCGTACGCATCCACGCCGACGAGCGGGGCAGCGGGCTGGGCGGCCGGCTGATCGAGTGGGCGATCGACACGTCCCGAAGGCTCGACTGCCGGATGGTGCAGCTCACGTCCGACAAGACGCGGACCGATGCTCACCGTTTCTACGAGAGGCTGGGCTTCACCGCCTCACACGAGGGCTTCAAGCTGCGCCTTTGACGGCGGCCCGAAGAACGGAACAGGGGTGTGTTCCACGTGAAACACACCCCTTGTGCATATCCGGGCTAGCCGATGCCCCGCCATCCCTCCGGATCCACGCCACCGGGCACCGGGGCCTCGGGGTCGTACGGCTGCCGGGTGAACACGAATGAGCCGAGATCCAGGTGACTCACCGACCCGTCCGGGCGCCGTTCGGGCCGCAGCAGCTCACCGGCGTAGTAGCCCTCCAGCCCCGTCCAGGTGCCGTCGCCGTTCGCGCGGAAGCGGGCTTTCCGTCCGCCACCCGCCAGTGGCGCCAGTGCGAGCAGGCCGTCGGCGGTCGCACGCAGGCCGAAGGCGTGGGTGCCCCAGTACCACTGCCCCACGAGCCCCAGCACGGCCGGGTCGACCTCCCTCAGCGGTCGCCAGGGCTCGGGGATGCGCGGCTCCGCCTCCGCGACGATCCGGACGAGATCCGCTCCTACGGCACCCAGCAGCGGACCACTGGTGCAGTTGGCGAGCACCACCGCGGCCACGTCGTCCTCCACGCCGATCGTGAGGTTGGCCAGAAAACCCGGCAGGGAACCGGAGTGCCCGACGAGCAGCCGGCCGTCACGGCACTGGATCTGCATGCCCAGGCCGTACGTGTCCCCGTCCACCACATCCGCGGCCTCGGCGGGCGCCGCCGGAGTGCGCATCTCCCGGACGGATTCCGCACTCAGGACCCGCTCGTCTCCGCGGGCCAGAAACGCGGCGAACCGCGCCAGGTCCCCGGTGGTCGACCAGAGCTGGCCGGCCGGTGCCATCCGGCCCAGGTCCTCCGTCGGCTCGGGGAGCATCGCGTCGGCCCACGGGTGCACCGCCCATCCCCCCGCGTGCGGCTGCTCCGGCTGCGTGCTCGTCCTGTGCAGGCCCAGCGGCTCCAGGATCTCCGCGCGCAGCACCTCCTCCCAGGGCGCGCCGCGCAGCTCTTCCACCAGGGCACCGAGAACCGTGTAGCCGGGGTTGGAGTAGTGGTGCCGTCGGCCGACGGGATGCAGGAGGGGCTGTTCCCCGAGCACATCGCTCAGTGCGGGCCGCAGGGAGCCGGGCGTCCGCTCCCACCAGGGCGCGGGCGATTCGGCCGCCAACCCGGCGGTGTGCGCGAGCAGTTCCGCGATCGTCGACTCCCCCGCACCGGTGCCCGGCAGATGCTTCTCCAGCGGGTCACCGAGATCGAGGACGCCCTCGTCCCGCAGCCGCATCACCAGTACGGCGGTGAAGGTCTTGGTGATGGATCCGATCCGGTACTGCACGGTCTCGTCCGGCCCGTGCCCGTCCACCGAGGTCCGCGCCCCGTGCCACACGGCCTGCCCGTCCCGTACCACGGCGGCGACCAGTGACGGAGCCCGTCCTTCGGTCTGCGCGACGGCGATCCGGTGGAGCAAGGCCCGGCGGGTGGCGGGGAGCAGCGTTTCCTGAGTTCTCGTCATGGGCCCAGTCCACCTGGTGCGGCGGCGGGCGTCGAATGCATTTGCCGCGCGCCCCCGGCCGGGCCCGCCGTCACTCCCGCCCGTAACCGCGGACGTGCCCGTGTAGGTTCTCTCTTTCGGTGTCATGCGCCGACGCTATGACCTGGACGTTCCCCTCCAGTCTCACGACGTGTCGGCAGGCGGCTGTCTCAGATCGGTGTCATTTTCCTCAGACTGCCCAGCCGGCTGCGCCGGACCTCATGAGCCTGCATCGGCGGCCGTCCGTTCCATCCACTCCCGCACCTTCACTGCTTGCTCGATGCGGTTGACGATGTCCTTCTTGGATGCCGTGTCCAAGGTCTCCGGGATCTTGTCGAAGGTGTCGGGAAGGACGTCGAGGAGACCCCAGATCTGCTCGCCGGTGCTGACGGTCAGCAGTTGCTGGCACCTCCACTGCAGCGGCACCTCGGGACGGTGCGTGAGCCGCTGCACGAGTGTCGGGAACAGGTAGTGCGTCGCTTCTGCGGCGAGGTGTTCTCGTAGCCAGTCGACCGGGAGCCGCTGGCTGAAGCCATGCATGGCAGCCTCCTGGGCCAGGTCCAGGAGCTGAGCGGTGTCGACGGCCCGGACGGTGCGGGGAAGGGTCGGGTTCATGTCGCGATGATGCCAAGAAGCCAGTGCGGCGCCGAGAGGTCAGCTGGTCCGGGAAGCGATCTGCTGACGGGCAGGGCCCCAGACATCCTCGAACTCCTCGAAGGTGAGTTGTTCGGGGTCGTGGCCTTCCCATTCCGAGACGGGCAGCTCGGCGGTGATCCCGAACCTGCTGTCGTACTCGTCGAGGCGGCCTGCGTCGCGGGCCCGCTGCCACTCGGCGAGGGAGGCAGCTGCGATCGGGGTCAGCTCAGGCCCTTCGAGTTCGACCTGCCGGATCACCCAGCCTTCGGCGTCGACCTCGAAGTAGAACCAGGTGTCTTCCTCGTCCCAGTAGCAGCGCATCCATGTGGTCACCAGGCCATGATGCCGGGCCGGATGCGCCGCCCTACTCCGCTCTGTCTCATGCCTGGGCGATGAATCCTGCGGATCGGTCGAGCTGGAAAGGAGAACCGACCCGGGTTGGATCCCAGCCTTGATCCCGTGCCTCTCGAATGCTGGCAGCAACGTGAGCCGGACGAATGGGCTCCGTCTCGACGCCCACCCAGTTGCTGGGATGGGCCTGACCGCTGGTGACGATCAAGGTCGTGCCCGGCTGGCTGTCGCTGGCCGCTTCAACCGCATAGGTCATCGGTGTCCAGCAGAGTCCCTGCATGTAGGAGGGCTTCCTGCGGATCCGCCAGCGGTACTCGATCCCGTCAACGGTTATGCGCCGGGAACCCTTCTTGTTCAGCGCCATCTTCGCCTCCTCCGCTGTTGGACTCTAGGGCCGTGCAATAGGTCCGTCTCAGCCGGAATCTTCCGGGCCGCCGGGCAGCACGCCAAAACCCGAGTGCCGTGCAGGCTGTGGTCGCCGTAGTGTCCCAGGCGAAAGGCGGTTCCAGTGGAGATTACGGTTCAGTGGATCAGGACGTCCTGGACGAAGCACTCCAGGGGCGGTGACGCTGCTGCCCGTAGGAACTCAGCGCCAACGGGGTTCCTGGTGTCACCAGTGCCGTCTTCCTTCGCCCAGGTCATCCAGATGTCCGAGCGTGACGGTTTCGAGCCGCACAAGAGTGAGAGGGACTTGCGCCAGGTCGGACTCAGCTTGCGAGACGAGGGCGATCGGCTCCGCGTGCTGGCGCGTGTGGAGCCGTTGTTCGGATTGCCGCCGCGCCCGAGGCGGCCGCCGGCGGTGCGTCTGGTCCCGGGGCAGTGGGTCCGTTGGCAGTTGAACTATCGGTTCAGTAGCGCCGCCGGAATACGGGACTGGTCGTACTGGCTCGACACGTTCAACGTTGCCTATGGGCCCGTCGACCCGAACGTCTTCCTGTCGGAGCCGACCATTCTGGTCGATGAGTGCGGTCCTGTTCGATAGCCGACCGCCGACGATCGGCTGGTCATGGGTTCTGCCTGGAGGCGGGAGGAATGCCGGTCTCGATGGTGTTGCCGCCTGGTCGGGCGCCTTCGCTGTCGGTCAGCGCGTCCATCACGGCTTGTCCGGCCTTGGTGGGGCGGAGTGATTCGCCCCGGCGGGGGCGGATGTAGAGCTGGAAGCCCAAATCACCTTCCAGGGCAGCAAACTGGGTGTAAAGGACCGAGCGAGTGGTGCCGAGCTGGCGTGATGCCTCGGCGAGGGTGCGATGCTTCATGGCTTCTCGAAACCGCTGAAGGCGGCCCCAACAGCGCCGATCTGTGAGGGCCGGCCTGATCAGCGGCGGTACTGAGTCGAGTTCCGATTGGCTCACTGCCCGGCGTCCGCCGCGTGGACGGAGTGCGATGCCCATGGCCCGGAGGCGGCGTGTCAGGGTCGTTGGGCTCATGTCCAGCTCGGTGGCGATGCTGGCCAGGGTCCGGGCCTGCCGGATGTACTGCTCTCGGATCCACTGCTCATCGCCGATCGGCTTCCTCGATGGCTCTCGGCTAGCAATGAGGCCGGACTGATTCAGCACCTCGCTGATGAGTCTTTTGGGGAGACGGGTCTCTGAGGCGATCTCTCTGACCGTCTTCCGCGCGTCGAGGTACTCGCGTCGCAGGAAATCGTCGGTGAGCACGGTATGTGCTTGCTGACGGGCCTGAGCTGCGGCAAGCCGGGACCGTCGAGCGATGGGCCGGCTGGGGTCGACCCAAGATCCGCCGCTTTTGGAGGGCCAGGGGCTGCTGGGTGGGTGCTGCTCGAAGCAATGGCGGATGCTCTCCAGAGCGACGCCCATCTCCTTGGCAGCGACGGCGGGCGCTTGGCCCTCAGCGCAGATGAGACGGTGCGCTCGTGTCACGTCCACTGGTCTGCCGGGCAGGCAGAGTCCAGCGGCAAGATCCGCTGGAGGCTCCCAGGTCAGCGGTTCGTCGATGCCCAAACCCCGTAGGTAGTTCTCGCCGTACTTGTCGAGAGTTCCCAGCAGGGCGGCGGTGATCCGGAAGGGAACCACCGCGACGCCTGCCGTCTCCTCGGCGGTCGTGATCCGGAGCGACTCTGGCGCCTGCCGGAGATCATTTCCGGTGATGCGCTGATAGAGGTAGCGGCGCACAGACAGCAGCCGCGCTTCCTGTCCCGGGTGGACACCGGTCTGTGTGCAAATCGAAACCCAGTCATCAGCGGGCAAGAGGCCGTCACCTGTCAGCCCGCGTCGACGTTCGTAGTCGATGGGGACGGGCTGGGTGTCCAGGTAGTCGGCGATCTTGCAGAGCCCGGTGAGGACTCCGTCGTGGCCCTGCTGGGCAAGCTCGGCAAGCGTGTAGTGGACGTCGAGCTGCGCCTGATGGCCGAGCATGCTGATCAGGGGATCGAAGTGACGTTTGGATGCTCCGGGGAGGAGGAGTGCGACGGCCAGGGCCGCGCGGAAGTTGCCGATGTTCCGGACGCCGGCGGCGGGCAGGAAGCGGGCAGTCCATCCACGCCAGAGCAACTGTGGGACTCGGTCGGCCCGTGCCGTAGTCAAGGTCTCGTTCATCTTGTGGGGTGGGCGCGGGCGAGTGGTGCAGCTTCGGAAGCGGAGCCGGTCCACGTTCGCCATGCGGGTGTCCATGGCCTGCCAGATCAGTTGTTGCAGGGCAGTGGAGTGTGCTCTCCAGCGTTTGTTGATGTCGCCGAGTGGCATGAGGTCCAGTCGCTCGCCGTCTCGTTCGAGGAGGGTCCGCAGCGTGGCGATGTTTGTCTTGTCGGAGCCCTGTTGAAGGATGTGGACGGCGCGGGTGAGTCCGCCTGCGGTCACTGCCGCCGAGGTGGGCGAGAACTGGCCGTCTCCGGCGTAGTCCTGGCATGCCTGCTCGACATGTGGATCGAGTGTCGGGAAGTCGCCGGGTTCCGCGATGCGCAAAACCCAGGAGGCCAACGCACGCAGGTCGTTGAAAATCATTCGGGGTGCGGGAAGGGACTGCGCTTGTCCCTGTTCGACTCGGTCCAGCAGGTCGTTGATCCAGCGCTGCGACGCCAGTACTGGGCTGTCTTCGCGAAGGGCGGCCGCGGGGGCCAGGGCAAGATCCGTCTGGCAGAGCGCCCCTGACGGTTTCAGCGTCGTAGGACACTGATGGGGTGGAAGATCACGGAAGATGCTGACTCGGCCGTGGCGGGTGCGCTGGTTGCAAGAGGGACAGGCGTGCGGCAGCAGGATCCGGTGCCGAGTGCAAGCGAAGCTCCAGGGGAGGCGCCAGCGCAACTGCCAGCGGCCGTCGTGTTCGTGAAGGCATTGGGGGCAGTATCGGGAGCCGTTTCGGCCCCATAGCTGCATGCGATTCACCGTCCGGCGGTCCGGGTGCAGTACGAGCGCATGGCCGTCGTACTGGCGCAACGTCATCGCGTGCAACCGGTCAGCGGGGACTCCGCTGACGGCCGCGGCCTGTTCGGCCTGCTCCGGCTCGAGGTAGCGGGTGAGGTCAGGGAGGTTGCCGTCGCGCCGGCCGGGCAGTCCCAAGGCGATCAGGATCTCGCGGAAGCTGACCATGCTGCGGTGGGCCAGGGTCTCCAGCCAGGAGTCCAGGGCTTCTCCTGGCAGCGGCGCGACTCTGATCGGGAGAGTCCGCAGGCCGGACGTCACGCGGCTTTCCGGTTGCTGGATCGGGGCCGGCTGGTGAGTCGTCGCTTGTCCAGGGCTGCTTCGAGCTCTCTGCGAGCCTTCTCGGATGCCTCGTCGTTCTTCACTCGGTCGAGCAGGTCACGGTCGAGGCGTTCGGTGCCGCTGCGGACGGCTCTTTGGCAGCCCCGGTTGATCAGTGTCATCAGAGAGCCGATATGCCCGGTGCTGCGGGCAAAGAGGTAGTCGGAAAGATCGTCTGCAAGCATGCCGGGGTACTTATCGGCTAGGACCACTCGCTTCTCCAGGGCGAGGAGCATCTTCCTCCATTCTCGGCGGCCTGCCTCGTTCGTGATGGTGAAGGGCTGCATGTCCAGTCGAGTCGTGCGCCGGCCTGTCTGGGCCAGGGCTGTGTCACCAGAAGTGGTTCCTTCGCTGAACAGGCCCTTCTCTGCGAGTCCGACGCCGATCATCAGCAAGGTCACGGGGAACTCGTTGGCGATCCACTTCAGGTGGTTGCTGACCTCGATGCCGCTGGTGTTGCGCCACTTCAGGAAGTGCAGATCGTCGAGGGCGAGGACGCGCACTTCGCAGGACAACACGCAGTCCAGGGCCCGCTGGCCCATCTGGGCGGCTGTTCCGCGGTTGCGTCCGGCATGGCCGAAGAATTCCAAAATGGCACGGTTGAGGTCCTTCATGCCGGTGTTGCCGGTCAGTCCGACCCGGCAGACCGGAAGCCGTTCGTGTCCCTGCGCTGTGAACTCGCCGTTCTCGGCGATCTCCCGGTGGTGGAACTCACGGAGGAACGCCAGCACCGAGGTCGTCTTCCCGAGGCCGGGAAAGGCGTCGACAGCCACGGCGCCCTTGGCCTTGTCACCATCCTGCTGATTGCTGTCGACGATGTCCCACAACTCCTCGTGAAGATCGGCCAGTTGCTGCGTCCTGATCGGCCCGAGGTTGGCATGCCACTCCCGCCGAAGTCGGTCGTAGGCGGCTCTTGCCTCAGAGGTCAGAGCTTTCAGCTCTGCCCTCGTCAGCAGCCTGGGCTGTTCGCGACGCGGAGCGTTGGCGAACTCCTTGAAGTCCTCCTTCCGCGACAACGCCAGATTCCCCAGGCCCAGCGGGAGCGGGTCAGTCACACGTCCTCCAGTGCGTCGGCGTAGAAGTCATCCTCTTCGACGAGGGTTTCGAAGTCGGCCTCGTCGTCATCACCCGTCTCGGCCGGCTCCATCTCCTCCAGCTCCTCGTGGGACGAGCTGTCTTTGTCCCCCAGGGCTTTGCGGACTGAGGGCAGCGAGACGACTGACTCGTCGGAATCGGGCAGTTCGATGGCCGCTTGCTCTCGCGATAGCCGCAGGGCCATCCGCCGCTCTGCCAGAGTTGTGCCCAGGCCGAGGTTCCAGCGCTCCAATAGGTCGGCGACTGCAAGACGGTCGTCAGGAAAGCGATACTTCGCAGCAGCCAGTTTCCGGGCGAAGGCGAGAGCATCCTCGCTCAGCGGCATACCTGCCGTGGGCGCATGTTCCCAGGTCAGGGTGCGCCAGCGACGGTCCAGGTCCCGGACGTAGATGCGAGTGATGTCGTCGGGGTCGACCTGGAAGGGCCATCCGTTCTCGACCGGCCCCTTGTAGGGACTCCGGACATCGCTGAGGCATTTGAGGCCGGGGCCGCTGTATCGGCGACGGCCGATCTCGACTCCGTAGTGCTGGATCGTGCGCCATTCGGTCTTCAGGAATTCGTAGGCGAGGTCGGGGTCTCTGGGGGCCTCGATGTAACCCGCCCGGGCCATGCCATGCTCGAACATCGCGGCGGGGGACATCCGCAGCCCTGGCAGGCCCGGGTCGACCAGACTCGTGTGCGGGCGATGGTGGTAGACCGCCGCGACCCACTCACGGATGATCGCCTCCAGCTCATGCAGGAAGAAGAAGGCGTCGTCCTCCGGGTTCTCCCCCCGGGAATGGACGTCCGGCCCCTTATAGCCGGGCAATGCTTGGAGCAGGCCCTCGCGCAGGGTGCGAAAGAATCTTTCGACTGGCCCTTTGTCGCGGCCCGTCCGTAGCCTCGCAGGCTGGATCGAGATGCCCATCCGCCGGCAGACGCTGGTCAGATGCTCGGAGTCGTACTGCTTTCCGTGGTCGATGACCAGGGTTTCCGGAACCAGAATGGGTCCAGCTGCACCAGCCCCTTCGGCGACAGCCGTATCCACGAGGACCGTCCGAGGGATGCCGTGCTCGGGCCAGACCGCGTAGCGCGGCCAGTCCTTCCCAGCCGGCCTGGGCCGGAACGACTGGTAGAGCACCGCGCTGACGTCCACCGCCTTCGTCGACACCGGGGTGAGGCGGATGCCGGTGATGCAGCGGGTGTACCAGTCCATACCGACGCTGAGCTCAGCCTGCACCCATCGAAGCGTGAACGGGTCGAAGGCGAAAACGTCCAGCCGGGTGGAGTCCATCAGGAGGTACTCGCCCGGCCTGGTCGGCCGCAACTTGCCATAAGGCTCACTTGGCCGGCCAGCGATGTCCCGGTTCCGCTTCGCACTCAGCCGGAAGAGCGGGTGCTGGTCCTCCAACTCCTCAAGCAGCCGGAAGGCCGTAGCCCGGCTGGGTTGCGGGACGACATCCGGGCCGAACCGTGCGACCACCCGTGCTCGGGTCCGCTCGATCACCAGCGTGCGGGACGGCTTGGACTCCTTGGCGTGCTCGACCATAACCTCCGTGGCTGTCTCCACCCACCGGTCATCCAGTTTCGTGACCCGCCCACGTGCGGGTCGCCCGGCAGCCGCCAAGCCCGCCTCGCCGCCACGGCGAAAGTCCCGAACCCAGCGCTCGACGGTACGAACGGTGATGCCGAGTTCAGCGGCCTTGCTCGCGTAGCGCTCGCCGAGCGAGAGGTCAGGCGAGTATTCCGGCCTCGGCTCGCCTTCCGCTGCCAGCTCGGGAGCACCCGAACGGTAACCAGTGAGGACCTCCCGGACATGGCCTGCCCGCACTCGTAGTCCGTCTTGCTCGGCTTTCGACAGCTGGCTCAGCACGACACCAGCGACGTCTTCGTCGTCGTCACCGGACGGGCCCGGAGCATCCGGGATCACACGAACTCGATCAGACAGCAGCAGCTCCTTCACTGCCAGTCTCAGCAGCTTCCCGCGGCCGTTCTTCAGTACCGCCTCGTTGCCGTTCGCGGTGATCGCCAGCTCGATGACCTCAACGGTCTCGCCGTCATAGCGGAACCGTGTACCAACCCCCACGCGGACTCCGGCCCAGCTCACTTCGAAGCCTTCAGAACGTGATGACCGCTGAGCGGGGTAGTCAAGTCGGTGACCAGCTCACCACGCCAGAGAAGGTGAAGGACCCCAGCACGGACCTCCTCCGGTTCCCGTCCGGCGAGTGCGTCATCGAGTTCGCCAAGTGTCCGGCAATCCAGCTCCATCGCTCGAAGTTCGTCGAGCAGGAGACCATCGAAAAGCCAGTCACGTCGGTACCCGGCGAGGAACCGAAGGTTCTCGAGTTCCGCCGGCGCAGGTTCGCTCCACACGACGTATCGCCATCCGCGTGTCTCCACCAGCCGCCGCGTCCAGTCGAAAGTGAACGCCACCTCTGGCTTGGCCACCCGGTGCCTCGGCTTGACGTCGACCACGACCGGACCGTCCTCGCTGATCAGCAGATAGTCCGGAATGTGTTTGCGAGCCTTGCCTTCCACCTCGGCTTTCAGCAGGAAGGGCTGAGCAAGGATGCGGCGGACGGATGGGTCGAAGTCGTCAAACAGCAGTCGAGCAAGTTCAAGCCGCGACTCGTAGATCACGTGGTCACGCATGGTCGAGGACCAGTAGGTGCCCGAGTAGTGCTTCTGGCCGTCGTACCACCGGAATGTCCGCCATGGAGACGCTGTCGCTAACGTCGCGCTGCTGACGCTCTCCCATGGCTCGTCTTCGAACCCTCGGCCCGATGTACGGAAACACACCACTGCCGACTCAACTGGCACGAGCACCCCCACTCCCGCAGCATCAGGTTCGATGCGATCAAGCAGTCGGTGACAGCCTGGGCCGTACGGCAGTACATGCACCAAGAGAGCTTGGAACGTCCACACGTTTGAGCGAATTCGACCTCAAGAGCCTGGCCAATCTCACGGCAATGTCGTATCCGACATCCATCCGACATCGATCGTGAGATTCCGACACGGGAAATGAGGCCCTACAGCCCGGTGGATCAGGTCTGGGCCATGTCCACGAAGCGCGAGTAGTGGCCCTGGAAGGCGACCGTGATCGTCGCCGTCGGGCCGTTTCGGTGCTTGGCGACGATCAGGTCCGCCTCGCCCGCGCGCGGCGACTCCTTCTCGTACGCGTCCTCACGGTGCAGCAGGATGACCATGTCGGCGTCCTGCTCGATGGAGCCGGACTCACGCAGGTCGGAGACCATCGGCTTCTTGTCGGTGCGCTGCTCGGGACCACGGTTGAGCTGCGAGAGCGCGATGACCGGGATCTCCAGCTCCTTCGCGAGCAGCTTGAGGTTACGGGACATGTCCGAGACCTCCTGCTGACGGCTCTCGGCGCGCTTGGAGCCACCGGACTGCATCAGCTGGAGGTAGTCGATGACGACCAGCTTCAGGTCGTTGCGCTGCTTCAGGCGCCGGCATTTGGCTCGGATCTCCATCATCGACAGGTTCGGGGAGTCGTCGATGTACAGCGGCGCGGCCGACACGTCCGGCATGCGGCGGGCGAGCCGCGTCCAGTCCTCGTCGGTCATCGTGCCGGACCGCATGTGGTGCAGGGCGACCCGGGCCTCGGCGGACAGCAGGCGCATCGCGATCTCGTTGCGGCCCATTTCGAGCGAGAAGATGACGCTCGGGAGGTTGTGCTTGATGGAGGCGGCCCGCGCGAAGTCCAGGGCGAGGGTCGACTTGCCCATGGCGGGGCGGGCCGCGATGACGATCATCTGGCCCGGGTGGAGGCCGTTCGTCAGCGAGTCGAAGTCCGTGAAGCCTGTGGGCACACCTGTCATCTCGCCGCTGCGCGAACCGATCGCCTCGATCTCGTCGAGGGCGCCTTCCATGATGTCGCCGAGCGGGAGGTAGTCCTCGCTGGTGCGTTGCTCGGTGACGGCGTAGATCTCGGCCTGAGCACGGTTGACGATCTCGTCCACGTCTCCGTCGGCCGCGTATCCCATCTGCGTGATGCGCGTACCGGCCTCGACCAGGCGGCGCAGGACGGCCCGCTCGTGGACGATCTCCGCGTAGTACTCCGCGTTGGCAGCCGTCGGCACGGTCTGGACGAGGCTGTGCAGATACGCGGCGCCGCCGACCTTGTTGATCTCACCACGCTTGGTGAGTTCGGCGGCGATGGTGATCGGGTCCGCCGGCTCGCCCTTGGCGTAGACGTCCAGGATGGCCTGGTAGATCGTCTCGTGCGCGGGCTTGTAGAAGTCGTGGCCCTTGAGGATCTCGACGACATCGGCGATGGCGTCCTTGGACAGCAGCATGCCACCCAGCACGGACTGCTCGGCGTCCAGATCCTGTGGCGGCACCCGCTCGAAGGACGAACCCCCGCCGTCCCAGGCGCCGTTCTCCCGGCCTCGGTCGTGCTGCTCGTCACGCCCCCGGCCGACGTCAGCGCGCCGGCGGGAGGCCGGCAGACGATCACTGGGCCCGCTGTCGGCCCATGGATCGTCCAAGGGCTCGGAAATGCTCACCGAGCCACCTCCTCCCGTCCGCACGGCGGACCTCGCCGTGTCCTCTTTTGTACGGCACGGCACTGACAAACAAGACGCCCAACTCCGGTTCTCGCGCGTCGGGTTTGTGACGGTTCCCCGGCCCGAAGAAGGACGTCTTCGGGGCCCGGCGAGGGAGCGGGCGCCGGACCACCGTAGGCCCGTCGGCACCGTCAGCCAATCTGGTTATCCACAGGCCATGTGGACGACGGCCCGGATGCTGTGGAGAACTCGCCGAAACCTGTGCACGACCCGGTGGAAAGCCCTGTGAACAAGCCCTCGATCCCCTCAAGACCAAGCCTGTGACCTGCACATTTATGATCCACCGGCTGTGCAGAGAAAAAACTTCCCCAGTCGGGCCAAGATCGCTTCGAACGGCATCCGAAAGGACACGGCTCGCGATCAAAAGTAAGGACTGCAGGCCGCTTGCATCTCTTACCTGTGGACGATTACATTGATGCCCATGACACAGGCTCCAGAGATCCCCAAGGCCACCCTGCGTCGGCACGACCGAGAAATCGTCGCGCTGGCCGTCCCGGCCTTCGGCGCCCTCGTCGCCGAGCCTCTCTTCGTCATGGCGGACAGTGCGATCGTCGGCCATCTCGGGACCGCTCAACTCGCCGGTCTCGCCGTCGCTTCGGCGCTCCTCACCACCGCCGTGAGTGTCTTCGTCTTCCTCGCCTACGCCACCACGGCCGGCGTGTCCCGCCACGTCGGCGCCGGTGATCTCCCGGCAGCCATCCGTCAGGGCATGGACGGCATCTGGCTGGCGCTCTTGCTCGGCATCGCCGTCATCGCCGTCGTCCTGCCCCTCGCACCCGGCATCGTGGACCTCTTCGGCGCCTCCCCGACCGCGGCCCCCTACGCCATCACCTATCTGCGCGTCTCCGCACTGGGCATCCCGGCCATGCTCATCGTCCTGGCCGCGACCGGAGTGCTGCGCGGCCTCCAGGACACCAGGACCCCGCTCTACGTCGCCGTCGCGGGATTCGTCGCCAACGCCGCGCTCAACGTGGGGCTCGTCTACGGTGCCGGGCTCGGTATCGCCGGTTCGGCCTGGGGCACGGTCATCGCACAGTGCGGCATGGCGGCCGTCTACCTGACCGTCGTCGTCCGTGGGGCCCATCGGCACGGCGCCTCTCTCCGGCCGGATGCCGCCGGCATCCGGGCCTCGGCTCAGGCCGGCGTCCCTCTGCTGGTCCGCACACTGTCCCTGCGGGCGATCCTCATGATCGCCACAGCGGTCGCGGCCCGTCTCGGCGACGCCGACATCGCCGGGCACCAGATCGTCCTGTCCCTGTGGAGCCTGTTGTCCTTCGCCCTCGACGCGATAGCGATCGCGGGACAGGCCATCATCGGCCGCTACCTCGGAGCGGACGACGCCCAGGGAGCCCGTGAAGCCTGCCGTCGCATGGTCCACTGGGGCGTCGCGACCGGAGTCCTGCTGGGCCTCCTCGTGGTGGCCGCACGACCGCTCTTCCTGCCACTGTTCACCAGCGACTCCCTGGTGAAGGACGCCGCTCTGCCGGCCCTGCTGCTCGTGGCGCTGTCGCAGCCCGTCTGCGGCATCGTCTTCGTCCTCGACGGGGTCCTCATGGGCGCGGGGGACGGCCCGTATCTGGCCTGGGCCATGGTCGTCACCCTGTTGGTGTTCGCTCCCGCGGCCCTGCTCGTTCCCACGTTCGGCGGCGGACTCACCGCCCTTTGGGCTGCGATGACGTTGATGATGGCGGTCCGGATGCTGACCCTGTGGCTGCGGACCCGCTCGGGCCGATGGGTCGTGACGGGCGCGACCCGCTGACCGTTTCACGTGAAACATGCCACCGTCCCGGTGACGGTAGCCCGGTCGTGGAAGCCCGGTCTGGAGAGCCCTGGACAGGGGAAAGGGGCCGCGCCCAATGAAGGGTGCGGCCCCTTTACCGGCTCAAGCGAGCACGGCGATCACGCGGCGATCAGGCCGCGACGACCTCGACGTTGACCTTGGCGGCAACCTCGGGGTGCAGACGCACGGACGTCTCGTGGGCGCCCAGGGTCTTGATCGGAGCGGACAGCTCGATGCGGCGCTTGTCGACCTCGGGGCCACCGGAAGCCTTGATCGCGGACGCGATGTCGGCCGGGGTGACGGAACCGAAGAGACGGCCGGCGTCGCCGGAGCGGACGGCCAGACGGACCTTCACGCCCTCGAGCTGGGCCTTGACCTGGTTGGCCTGCTCGATGGTCTGGATCTCGTGGATCTTGCGAGCACGGCGGATCTGCTCGACGTCCTTCTCGCCACCCTTGGTCCAGCGGATAGCGAACTTCCGCGGGATCAGGTAGTTGCGAGCGTAACCGTCCTTGACGTCGACGACGTCGCCCGCGGCACCGAGGCCGGTGACCTCGTGGGTGAGGATGATCTTCATGAGTCGGTCACCCTTCCCTTATCGCGCGGTGGACGTGTAGGGCAGCAGCGCCATCTCACGGCTGTTCTTGACGGCCGTGGCGACGTCACGCTGGTGCTGCGTGCAGTTGCCGGTCACGCGGCGGGCACGGATCTTGCCGCGGTCGGAAATGAACTTCCGCAGCATGTTCGTGTCCTTGTAGTCCACGTACGTGACCTTGTCCTTGCAGAAAGCGCAGACCTTCTTCTTCGGCTTGCGCACAGGCGGCTTCGCCATGGTGTTTCTCCTGTGTGATCAAGAAGTTGGGATACGACCCGCCCTCGACCCGGACCGGCCCGGAAGGCCTGGCCCGAAGGCTTAGAAGGGGGGCTCGTCCGAGTAGCCGCCACCGCCGCCGGAGCCTCCGCCCCAGCCGCCGCCACCCTGGTTGCCACCGGCGGGAGCGCCGGTCGCCCACGGGTCGTCAGCCGGAGCGCCGCCGCCCTGCTGGCCGCCACCGGGGCCACCGCCCCAGCCGCCGCCAGCCTGGCCGCCACCGCCGCCGTAACCGCCCTGGCCACCGCGAGCGCCACCGGCGGTCTTGGTGACCTTGGCCGTGGCGTTGCGCAGGCTGGGGCCGACTTCCTCGACGTCCAGCTCGTAGACCGTGCGCTTGACGCCCTCACGGTCCTCGTAGGACCGCTGCTTCAGCCGGCCCTGCACGATGACGCGCATGCCTCGCTGGAGCGACTCGGCGACGTTCTCCGCCGCCTGGCGCCAGACCGAGCAGGTCAGGAAGAGGCTCTCGCCGTCCTTCCACTCGTTCGTCTGGCGGTCGAAGGTGCGGGGAGTGGACGCGACGCGGAACTTCGCGACCGCCGCACCGGACGGGGTGAAGCGCAGCTCGGGGTCGTCGACAAGATTGCCGATGACCGTGATGACGGTCTCGCCTGCCATGGGGGAACCTCTCGGCGGGTTTGCTGCTCTGGCTGCTTGTTGCTGCTACTCGAATCCCGAGATCAGCTGAGCGGGGAAGCTCAGTGGGTCTCGGGGCGGAGGACCTTGGTCCGGAGGACCGACTCGTTCAGGTTCATCTGGCGGTCGAGCTCCTTGACGACCGCAGGCTCGGCCTGCAGGTCGATGACCGAGTAGATGCCCTCGGGCTTCTTCTTGATCTCGTAGGCGAGACGACGACGGCCCCAGGTGTCGACCTTCTCAACCTTGCCGCCGCCGTCACGGACGACGGACAGGAAGTTCTCGATCAGCGGGGAGACAGCGCGCTCCTCGAGATCGGGGTCGAGGATGACCATCACCTCGTAGTGACGCATGTGGAACCCACCTCCTTTGGACTCAGCGGCCACGGTCGTTCCGTGGCAGGAGGGTTGTGATGCGTACGCAACGGTATCGGCCGCCACTGACAATCGGGTTCCTTCAGGGAAGCCGGCAGTGTGACCCGGGCAGGTCTGGGCAGACACCAGTGCAGACGGTACAGACTACCCGCACCCACGCTTCCGGTTGAAATCCGGCCGTCGACCCCGACAATCTGTACACATCGGGTGTGTACGGCGCTACGATGCGCCGCCTTCCGCAGGAGGTGCCCATGGCACAGGCATTGCGACCCAACACCGCCGGTTCCCTCTTCGCCACGGACGGCAAGCCCCATCCCCTTCAGGACACCCTGATGGCGGTGACGTTCGCCCTCGGCCTGCTGTCCTTCATCACGTCCTTCTTCCACAGCCTTCACCTGTTGACCTCGTGGGCAGGCCTGGTGGCACTGGCCACGGGCGTGTACGGACAGTGGATCTCGGTGACCACGCGGCAGCGGTTCGGCCTGATCCTGGGTCTCGGCGCCGCCGGAGTCGGTTTCCTGATCGGCATGGCCCACGGCGGCCTGTTCGGCGGGATCATCAGCTGACTCCACCGGGCTCAAAGCCCCGTACGCCCAGTCGGGGCGCTCGCAAGGCGCAGTAGGCTTCGGCGCGAGAGCCGGAGCCCCTGTACCCATGGGGACACACCAGCCCGAGGAGCGCCCCGAATGAGCCTGACCCTGAGGACCATCAGTCGCGAGCAGCATCTGGCCTTCATCCAGAGCCTGCCGGCGGCGAGCCACATGCAGGTCCCGGCCTGGGCAGATGTGAAGGCGGAGTGGCGCTCGGAGAACCTGGGCTGGTTCGACAAAAGCGGCCAGATGGTCGGCGTGGGCCTGGTCCTCTACCGCCAGCTGCCCAAGATCAAGCGCTACCTCGCCTATCTGCCCGAGGGTCCGGTCATCAACTGGTACGCGCCGAACCTGGACGACTGGATCCAGCCGATGCTGGCGCATCTGAAGCAGCAGGGCGCCTTCTCCGTGAAGATGGGCCCGCCGGTGATCATCCGCCGCTGGAACGCTGACACGATCAAGAGGGGCATCCAGGACCCGGACGTCAAGCGTCTGCGCGACCTGGAGGCCGACTTCATCGAGCCGCGCGCCTTCGAGGTGGCCGACAAGCTGCGCCGCATGGGCTGGCAGCAGGGTGAGGACGGCGGCGCCGGCTTCGGCGACGTGCAGCCCCGCTACGTCTACCAGGTGCCGCTGGCGAACCGCTCCCTGGAAGAGGTCCACAAGAACTTCAACCAGCTGTGGCGCCGCAACATCAAGAAGGCCGAGAAGGCCGGCGTCGAGGTCGTCCAGGGCGGCTACCAGGACCTGCCCGAGTGGCAGCGGCTGTACGAGATCACGGCCGTCCGCGACCACTTCCGGCCCCGCCCGCTGTCGTACTTCCAGCGCATGTGGACGGCCCTCAACACCGAGGACCCCAACCGCATGCGGCTGTACTTCGCCCGCCACAACGGGGTGAACCTCTCGGCGGCGACGATGCTGATCGTCGGCGGGCACGTCTGGTACTCCTACGGCGCCTCCGACAACATCGGCCGCGAGGTCCGGCCGTCCAACGCCATGCAGTGGCGGATGCTGCGCGACGCCTACGCGCTCGGCGCCACCGTCTACGACCTGCGCGGCATCTCTGACTCGCTGGACGAGACCGACCACCTCTTCGGCCTCATCCAGTTCAAGGTCGGCACCGGCGGCCAGGCCGCCGAGTACCTCGGCGAGTGGGACTTCCCGCTGAACAAGCTGCTCCACAAGGCGCTCGACATCTACATGTCGCGACGCTGAGCCGCGCGGGCGTTTGATTCCATAGCCTTCGCAGCTCTCACACCTCTGATCCACCGCAGCTACGAGAAAGGTTCCGGGTCCGGCCATGGCGCTCACGCTCTACGTCGACACCGCGCGCTGGCGGGCGCACCACAAGCACGTGCAGGAACAGTTCCCGGGACTCGTCCCGGTCTGCAAGGGCAACGGCTACGGCTTCGGGCACGAACGGCTGTCGGAGGAGGCCACACGGCTCGGTGCCGACCTGCTCGCCGTCGGCACGACCTACGAGGCCGCGCGCATCAAGGACTTCTTCAGCGGTGACCTCCTGGTGCTCACGCCGTACCGGCGTGGCGAGGAGCCCGTGCCGCTGCCCGACCGGGTCGTCCGCTCGGTGTCGTCGATCGACGGCGTGTACGGCCTCGTGGGTGCCCGTGTCGTCATCGAGGTGATGTCCTCGATGAAGCGGCACGGCATCAGCGAGCACGATCTGCCCCAGCTGCACCAGGCCATAGAGAACGTCCGGCTGGAGGGCTTCGCCATCCACCTGCCGCTGGACCGCACCGACGGCTCGGACGCCGTCGAGGAGGTCATCGGCTGGATGGACCGGCTGCGCGCGGCACGGCTGCCGCTGCACACGATGTTCGTCAGCCACCTCAAGGCGGACGATCTGGCCCGGCTCCAGCAGCAGTTCCCGCAGACCCGGTTCCGCGCCCGCATCGGCACGCGGCTGTGGCTGGGGGACCACGATGCCACCGAGTACCGCGGTGCCGTCCTGGACGTCACGCGTGTGGCGAAGGGCGACCGGTTCGGCTACCGGCAGCAGAAGGCGGCCTCGGACGGCTTCCTGGTGGTCGTGGCGGGCGGAACGTCGCACGGCGTGGGTCTGGAGGCCCCGAAGGCCCTGCACGGCGTCATGCCGCGCGCCAAGGGCGTCGCCCGGGCCGGGCTCGCCACGGTCAACCGGAATCTCTCCCCGTTCGTCTGGGGCGGCAAGCAGCGCTGGTTCGCCGAGCCGCCGCACATGCAGGTGTCGATCCTGTTCGTGCCCTCGGACGCCCCCGAGCCGAAGGTCGGCGACGAACTGGTGGCCCATCTGCGGCACACCACGACCCAGTTCGACCGTCTCGTGGACCGCTGAGCCCAGAACGCCGAGAAGGCCGTATCCGGTACTCCCGGACACGGCCTTCTGTGTGCACCGCCTGCCGCGTGCCTATGAGGCGTGCCGCGTACGGAGGAGGCGTGGCGCGTGTTCGCTCAGAGCGAACGATCGTCGTGGGGCAGCGTCTCCGGCCGGCCCCAGTCCACCTGAGGCCCCTCGAAGTCGGCGGCGTCGCGCGGCGTATGGGCTCCCGCGCCGAGCACGAACACGTCCTCCGCGCCGTCGAGCACTCCGCCCGACGGGTCGTCGTCACCGGACCGGCGCACCACGTCCCGCTCCGGCATGAGGATGTCCCGTACGACGACGGCGCACAGGTACAACGTGCCCAGCAGGTGCACGACGATCGCCCAGTGGTAGCCCTGCGTGGGCAGGCCCTTGTGGGCATCTCCGCTGGTCGTGTAGGCGAGGTACAGCCAGATCCCCAGGAAGTACGCCACCTCGCACGCCTGCCAGATCAGGAAGTCCCGCCACTTGGGCCGGGCGAGGACCACCAGCGGCACCAGCCACAGGACGTACTGCGGGGAGTAGACCTTGTTGGTGAGGATGAAGGCGGCCACCATCAGGAAGGCCAGCTGGGCGAAGCGCGGCCGGCGCGGGGCGACGAACGTCAGCGCGGCGATGCCGAGGAAACACAGCACCACGAGCACCGTGGCCGCGGTGTTGACGAACTCGGTGGTGGGCGGGTTGCTGGAGTTCTGCGCCCAGATCAGCCAGAAGGAGCCGAAGTCGACACCGCGTTCCTTGCTGAAGGTGTAGAACTTCGCCCAGCCCTCACGGATGTGGAAGCCCGTCGCGTCGTGCGTGATCATCACGGGCAGGTTCACCACGAGCCAGGCGACCACCGCGCCGCAGACGGCCTGGAAGAACGCGCGCCACTTGCCCGCCCGCCAGCACAGCACCAGCAGCGGCCCCAGCAGCAGGACGGGATACAGCTTGGCGGCCGTGGCGAGGCCCAGGAGGACACCGAAGGCGAGGGCGCGGCCCCGGGACCACATGAGCATCGCGGCGGCCGTCAGCGCGACGGCCAGCAGGTCCCAGTTGATGGTCGCGGTCAGCGCGAGGGCGGGCGCCAGGGCGACCAGGAGACCGTCCCAGGGGCGCCGGCGGTGGGTGCGGGCCACGCACACGGCGATGACGGCGGCGCACACCATCAGCATCCCTGCGTTGACGAACCAGTACCACTGCTCCTGGTGCTGGATGCTGCCGCTGTGCGGGGTCAGCCAGGAGGCCACCTCCATGAACACGCCGGTGAGCACCGGGTATTCGAGGTAGTCCATGTCGCCGGGAAGCTTGTCGAAGTACGGCACGAGATGGTCGGCGAACCCGCGGCCCTGGTAGAGGTGCGGGATGTCCGAGTAGCAGGCGTGCGTGTACTGACTGCTCGCTCCGAAGAACCAGCCGCTGTGGTAGCAGGGCGCCTTCTGGACCAGGCCGAGGGCGAACATGCCGATCGCCACGAGCGCCACGATCCGCACGGGGGTCCACCAGGAGGTTCCCAGCAGGGCGTGCCGCCCCAGAGGACCGCCGATCAGCTCACTGCCGGCGGCGGCGACCTCGTCCTCCCTGGTCGGCTGCACCGGCTCGGCCACGGCGGATCGCACGGACTCGGGCTCGTGCATGCTCGCGGGCGTCATCTCTGCACTGGGCATGGGACACATCCTGCCGTACCCGGCTGGGAAAACACCGAGGGCCGCCGCACCCGGTGGGTGCGGCGGCCCATGTTTCACGTGAAACACCCTCGGTGGGCGATATGGTCGCCAACCGGTCGGATCGCCGGGCTAGCCGGTCTGGCTCCCGAAGAAGCCCCCGTTCCCGTTCCCGTTCCCGTTGCCCCGGGTGTCACCGGTCCCGGTCGTGTCCGTGACCGAGGGTGACGGCGACTCGCCTCCGCCCCCGTCGACACCACCTGTGTCCACGCCTCCGGCGCCATTGCCGTTGGCCCCGCCATTGCCGTTGCAGTTCGGGTCCCAGCCGAGCTGGCAGGACTCGCTCACCGACGGAGACGGTGAGGTGGTCGTCTTGCTCGG
The DNA here is from genome assembly GCF_014650735.1 of Streptomyces canarius. Classification (NCBI taxonomy): domain Bacteria; kingdom Bacillati; phylum Actinomycetota; class Actinomycetes; order Kitasatosporales; family Streptomycetaceae; genus Streptomyces; species Streptomyces canarius. Next base: position 158,296 of record NZ_BMVN01000013.1, on the reverse strand, counting down.
CGTCGGGCTCGGCGTGTCACTGGGCGTCGGGCTCGGCGTGATGGTGACGCTCGGGGTCGGGGAGGGAGCACCCACCTCGTCCTGGACCTTGCCGATCTCGGTGGGGTCCGGGAAGCCCGGGTCGTTCTTGCCCTTGAGCGCGTCCTTCATGTACTCGGTCCACACCTGGGTCGGGATGTCACCACCGTGGATGGAGTCCACGCCCGCCGTACCGTTCATGGACAGCAGCTCGTGGTCCTTGGGGTTCTCGCGGAACATCGCGACCGAGGTCGACAGCTGCTGGGTGTAGCCGACGAACCAGGCCGACTTGTTGCTGTCGGTGGTACCGGTCTTGCCGGCCGCGGTACGTCCCAGGGCCTTGGCGTTCTGACCGGTACCGTTCTGGATCACGTTCTCCAGGGTGTCCGTGACGTTGTTGGCCACGTTCTCCGGCATCGCCTGCTTCCGCTCGGGCTTGGTGAAGCCCGGCAGTTCCTGGCCGTCCTTCTTGACGCTCGTCACCGAGTACGGATCCGCGTGCTGGCCGGAGCCGGCGAACGTCGCGTAGGCGTCCGCCATGCGGATCGCGCTCGGCGTCGAGGTGCCGATGGCGAAGGACGGGTTGAGGTCGGCGAAGCTTGCGTCGAGGATGCCGGAGGCCTTCGCGACCTCTCGGACCTTCGACATCCCCACGTCCATGCCGAGCTGCACGAACGGGGTGTTGATGGACTGCTCCATGGCCTTGCGCAGCGTGATGTAGCCCCATGGCTTGGGGCCCTCGTTGCGCTGGTAGAAGACCGAGCCGTCCTTCTTCAGGACGTAGCTTCCGTCCTGGTTCCTCACCTTGAGCTTGTCGTTGCCGTTGTACTTGCTCAGCGGCGAGATGCCCTCACCGTCAGACTTGTAGGTGCCGTACTCCATCGCCGCGGCCAGGACGAACGGCTTCCACGTCGAGCCGACGGGGACACCGGAAGTGTCGGCGTTGTTGGTGAAGTGTCCGTTCTCGTAACCGTCACCGCCGTAGAGCGCGACGATCGCACCGTCCTTCGGCCTCACCGATGCCGCGCCGAACTGGACGTACTTATCCAGATCGCGATGCTTCGGGTCGAGACGCTCCTTCTCGACCTTCTTCACGGCGGCACTCAGGGCGTTCACGCTCTTCTTGTCGAAGGTCGTGTAGATCTGGTACCCGCCCTGGTCGAACTGCGCCTCGGTGATTTTGGAGTGGTTCAGGACGTACTTCTTGGCCGTGTCGACGAGGTAGCTGATCTGGCCGGTCATGCCCTTGGTCGCCTTGCGGTCCTGGGGCTTGGGGTACTCCTTGATGGCTTCCTGGTACTGGACGTCCGAGAGGTGCTTGTCGTTGTGCATCTCGCCGAGAATCCAGCGCCAGCGCTTCTCGGAACGCTCCCGGTTGTCCTTCGCGTTCGCCGAGGGGTCGAGGTCCGCGTTGCCGGCCGGGTCGTAGTACGTCGGACCCTTCAGCAGCGCCGCCAGGAAGGCGCACTCACTCGGCTTGAGGTCGAGCGCGTCCTTGCCGTAGTAGGTGCGCGCGGCGGCCTGGATGCCGTAGGCGCCACGGCCGTAGTACGAGGTGTTCAGATAGCCCTGAAGGATCTCCTTCTTGTCGAGCCTCGTCCCCACCTTTATGGAGATGAACATCTCCTTGAACTTGCGGGTGACGGTCTGTTCCTGGCTCAGGTAGGTGTTCTTCACGAACTGCTGGGTGATCGTCGAGCCACCCTGCGTCTGACCGCCCCGGGCCATGTTGCCCAGGGCTCGGGCGATACCCATCGGGTCGACGCCCGAGTCCTGGTAGAAGCTCTTGTTCTCCGCCGAGATCACCGCCCACTGCATGGCCTCGGGGATCTTGTCGATGGTGACGTTCTGCCGGTTCACCCCGGTGCCCGTCGCCACCATCTGGCTGCCGTCGGCCCAGTAGTAGACGTTGTTCTGCGACCTGGCCGCGTCGTTCTCGTTCGGGATCGAGACCATCGCGTAGCCGACGCCGACCATCACCACCAGGCTGCCGACGAAGCCGATGAACAGCCCGCTGACCAGCTTCCAGGACGGCACCCAGCGCTGCCAGCCGTACTTGCCGGCCCTCGGGTAGTCGATGAACCGCTTCTTGCCGGGTGCGGTCGACGCGCGACCGCCGCCGCGCCCGGGACCGGTCGGGCCGCCCGGGCCGCCGCGCCGGCCGCCGGCGTTGTCGGCCGCTCTGCGTCGGCCGCCTCTCTGCGCGGCACGGCGGGCCTCGGCACGGCCGCCGTAGGAACGCTCCTCACCTCCCGGGTCCGTGGACTCCGACCCCGGGGAACGGGACCCATAAGAGTCGGCAGGGGACCCGGTGGCGCCTCGCGGTGCCGCACGGCGGCCGGAGGACGAGCCGGACTGGCCGCGTCGGGCCGCGGCACGTCCGCCTCCCTGCGGCTGCGGCGGTTTGCGACGGTGCTCGCTCATCGAACGATTACTCCTCGGGCAGGCGCACCCGTGCGCGCCTGGAACGGCGGCTGATTTCCGGTCCCCCCGAAGTACGGATGTGGTCGGTCCTGCATTCACCCGTACTGCACCAGGGACGAAGACGCTCCCCAGGCATCACGCGGTTCCCGGTGGTGTCATGCCGCACAGACTACGCACCACCAAAACGCGCCGAGCCCCGAAGTTCACCCCAAAACAGGCAAGTTGCCTCCAATGAAACGGTGATGTGATCCCGTTCACCACTGCCCCTCTTGTCGCGTGCGGTAGGCCGTTCTATCGTGCTGATGTATCGAGTCGATACATCAGCACGAGATAAAGACGCCGCCGAGCGGTGCGAGACCTGCGGGACGGTCCTGCGGGGCCGAGAGGAGGCGACGATGAGCCGGCGCTCCGGCATCCTTGAGTTCGCCGTGCTCGGCCTGCTCCGGGAGTCCCCGATGCACGGCTACGAGCTGCGCAAACGACTCAACACGTCACTGGGTGTGTTCCGCGCGTTCAGCTACGGGACGCTGTACCCCTGCCTCAAGACGCTGGTCGCCAACGGCTGGCTGATCGAGGAACCCGGGAACACCCACGACGACGCACTCGCCGCTCCCCTCGCCGGACGCCGCGCCAAGATCGTTTACCGGCTGACCGCGGAAGGCAAGGAGCACTTCGAGGAACTGCTCTCGCAGACCGGTCCCGACGCGTACGAGGACGAGCACTTCGCCGCACGGTTCGCCTTCTTCGGGCAGACCTCGCGCGATGTGCGCATGCGCGTCCTGGAGGGCCGGCGCAGCCGCCTGGAGGAACGCCTGGAGAAGATGCGCGCCTCCCTGGCGCGCACCCGGGAGCGCCTCGACGACTACACGCTTGAGCTCCAGCGCCACGGGATGGAGTCCGTGGAGCGCGAAGTGCGCTGGCTGAACGAGCTCATCGAGAGCGAGCGGGCCGGGCGGGACCTGAGGGGTTCCGAGTCCGGGGGGTCCGCTCAGCAGGACACCACCACTGGATCGACGGGCGGCCTGCCCCGTCCCGGGGACACCCCGCGGACGGATACGCCCGACGACACCGCCACGTGAGTCCCAGTCAGGGCCTCACTCGTACACACAGGGAGCAACCGGAATGGGTTCGGTTCGCGTAGCCATCGTCGGCGTGGGCAACTGCGCCGCGTCGCTGGTGCAGGGAGTCGAGTACTACAAGGACGCCGACCCGGCGTCCAAGGTCCCCGGCCTGATGCACGTGCAGTTCGGTGACTACCACGTCCGCGACGTCGAGTTCGTCGCCGCGTTCGACGTCGACGCCAAGAAGGTCGGCCTTGACCTCGCGGACGCCATCGGCGCCTCCGAGAACAACACGATCAAGATCTGCGACGTGCCCACCACCGGTGTCACCGTCCAGCGCGGCCACACCCTCGACGGCCTCGGCAAGTACTACCGCGCCACCATCGAGGAGTCGGACGCCGAGCCGGTCGACGTCGTCCAGATCCTGAAGGACAAGCAGGTCGACGTCCTGGTCTGCTACCTGCCCGTCGGTTCCGAGGACGCGGCGAAGTTCTACGCCCAGTGCGCCATCGACGCCAAGGTCGCCTTCGTCAACGCCCTCCCGGTCTTCATCGCCGGCACCAAGGAGTGGGCGGACAAGTTCACCGAGGCCGGTGTGCCGATCGTCGGTGACGACATCAAGTCCCAGGTCGGCGCCACCATCACGCACCGCGTCATGGCGAAGCTGTTCGAGGACCGCGGTGTCATCCTCGACCGCACGATGCAGCTGAACGTCGGCGGCAACATGGACTTCAAGAACATGCTGGAGCGCGAGCGCCTGGAGTCCAAGAAGATCTCCAAGACGCAGGCCGTCACCTCCCAGATCCCCGACCGGGACCTCGGCGAGAAGAACGTCCACATCGGCCCGTCCGACTACGTGGCCTGGCTGGACGACCGCAAGTGGGCCTACGTCCGACTGGAGGGTCGCGCCTTCGGCGACGTCCCGCTGAACCTGGAGTACAAGCTGGAGGTCTGGGACTCCCCGAACTCCGCCGGTGTCATCATCGACGCGCTGCGCGCCGCGAAGATCGCCAAGGACCGCGGCATCGGTGGCCCGATCCTGTCCGCCTCCTCGTACTTCATGAAGTCCCCGCCGGTCCAGTACTTCGACGACGAGGCCCGCGAGAACGTCGAGAAGTTCATCCGCGGCGAGGTCGAGCGCTAAGACGCCCGGCGCCGCTCGCACGAGAACGCTCCTGCCAGGGCTGTGAAGGTCCCCGGGTCCCGCGACCCGGGGACCTTCCGCATGTGTGAGGGTGTGATCCATGCCCGTCGTCCGTGACCTGCGCGTCCTGCTGCGCCTGGGGAACTTCCGGCGCCTGCTGTACGTCCGCCTCCTGTCCCAGGGCGCCGACGGCGTCTACCAGGTCGCACTCGCCGCATACGTCGTCTTCTCCCCGGAGAAGCAGACCTCGGCCGCCGCGATCGCCTCGGCGATGGCGGTCCTGCTGCTCCCCTATTCACTGGTCGGACCGTTCGCCGGTGTCCTGCTGGACCGCTGGCGACGCCGGCAGGTCTTCGTGTACGGCAATCTGCTGCGCGCCCTGCTGGCCGCGGTCACCGCCGCACTGATGCTCGGCCACGCTCCGGACTGGCTCTTCTACGTGTCCGCGCTGTGCGTCACGGCCGTCAACCGCTTCGTCCTCGCGGGGCTGTCCGCCGCTCTGCCACGGGTCGTCGACACCGAGCGCCTGGTACTGGCCAACTCCCTCTCCCCGACCGCCGGCACCCTCGCCGCGACGATCGGCGGAGCCCTGGCCTTCGGCGTGCGGATCGTGGCATCGGACTCCGACGCGGCGGTGGTGGTACTCGGCGCCTTCCTGTACCTGTGCGCGAGTCTCGCGTCCCTCCGCATGGCACCCGGCCTGCTCGGCCCCGACCGGCACCCGGGCCGGCCTCGTCTCGGCGTGGCGCTCGCCACGACGGCACGCGAGCTGCTGGCGGCCATGGTGCACCTGGCCGCGCCGAGGCGCCGGGAAGCGGCCTGGGCTCTGGGCGCGATGACGCTGATGCGCTTCTGTTACGGCGCCCTCCTCGTCCTGCTGCTCATGCTCTGCCGCTACGCCCTGGCCGACACCCCCGAGGAAGGGCTGCGCCTCCTCGGGCCGGCGCTGGCATTGTCCGGCGCGGGATTCTTCGCGGCGGCCGTGGTGACGCCGTGGGCGGCGGGGCGGCTCGGCCCCATCCGCTGGATCATGGTGTGCTCGGGCGCGGCCATGGTGCTGGAACCCGCCCTGGGCCTGCCCTTCGCCACCGGCCCGCTCATGGTCGCGGCCTTCGTTCTCGGCCTGATCACCCAGGGCGCGAAGATCGCCACGGACACGATCGTCCAGTCCTGCGTCGAGGACGGCTTCCGTGGCCGGGTCTTCTCCGTGTACGACGTGCTCTTCAACGTCGCTTTCGTCGGTGCCGCGGGAGTGGCGGCCCTGATGCTTCCACCAGACGGCCGCTCGACCGTGCTGGTGACTCTCGTCGCCGTCATCTATGGCGTGATCGCCGCCGGACTGGCTCGCTTCGCGCGCCGCTAGTACAGAACAAGGGGCGATGTTTCACGTGAAACATCGCCCCTCAGTGTCTCCGTCCCCGACGACTGTTTCACGTGAAACATCGTCCGGACCGACTCAGCTCTGCTCGGCCCACCACTCCTTGAGCGCCGCCACCGCAGTGTCGCGCTCCATCGGCCCGTTCTCCAGGCGCAGCTCCAGCATGTGCTTGTACGCCTTGCCGACGGCCGGGCCGGGACCGATCCCCAGGATCTCCATGATCTGGTTGCCGTCGAGGTCGGGGCGGATCGCGTCGAGCTCCTCCTGCTCCTGAAGCTGGGCGATCCGCTCCTCCAGGCCGTCGTAGGCCCGGGACAGTACCACCGCCTTGCGCTTGTTGCGCGTGGTGCAGTCGGAACGGGTCAGCTTGTGCAGGCGGTCCAGCAGCGGGCCCGCGTCACGGACGTACCGGCGGACCGCCGAGTCCGTCCACTCCCCGGTTCCGTAGCCGTGGAAGCGCAGGTGAAGTTCGACCAGCCGTGAGACGTCCTTCACCAGCTCGTTGGAGTACTTCAAGGCGGTCATGCGCTTCTTGGTCATCTTGGCGCCGACCACCTCGTGGTGGTGGAAGGAGACCCGGCCGTCCTGCTCGAAGCGGCGGGTGCGCGGCTTGCCGATGTCGTGCAGCAGCGCGGCCAGACGGAGGGTGAGATCCGGGCCGTCCTCCTCCAGTGCGATCGCCTGCTCCAGGACGATCAGCGTGTGCTCGTAGACGTCCTTGTGCCGGTGATGCTCGTCCCTCTCCAGCCGCAGCGCCGGCAGCTCGGGCAGGACATGCCCGGCGAGCCCGGTGTCGACGAGCAGGCTCAGACCCTTGCGCGGGTGCGCGGAGAGGATCAGCTTGTTCAGTTCGTCCCGGACCCGCTCGGCCGAGACGATCTCGATCCGACCGGCCATCTCCGTCATGGCGGTGACGACCTCGGGGGCGACCTCGAAGTCCAGCTGGGCAGCGAACCGGGCGGCCCGCATCATGCGCAGGGGATCGTCCGAGAACGACTCCTCGGGCGTACCCGGCGTCCGCAGGACACGCGCCGCGAGATCTTCCAGTCCGCCATGCGGGTCGATGAACTCCTTCGCCGGCAGCGCCACGGCCATCGCGTTGACCGTGAAGTCGCGGCGGACCAGATCCTCCTCGATGGAGTCGCCGTACGACACCTCCGGCTTGCGCGAGGTGCGGTCGTAGGCCTCGGACCGGTAGGTGGTGATCTCGATCTGGTAGCCGCCCTTGTGCGCGCCGACCGTGCCGAAGGCGATGCCCACCTCCCAGACGGCGTCCGCCCAGGGCCGGACGATCTTCAGTACGTCCTCGGGACGGGCGTCGGTGGTGAAGTCCAGGTCGTTGCCGAGCCGGCCGAGCAACGCGTCGCGGACCGATCCGCCGACCAGGGCGAGCGAGAAGCCCGCTTCCTGGAATCGGCGGGCGAGGTCGTCGGCGACCGGGGCCACCCGCAGCAGCTCGGCGACCGCGCGCTGCTGCGCCTGGCTCAGGGCGGAGGGAGTGTCTTCGTTCGGGTTCGGCACAACAGAAGAGGGTACGTGCCCCGCGCGACCAGAGGCGCCCCCATAACGGTGCGGACACCTCCCGCCATACACGTGCAAGCGCTGCTCTTGCGGCGTACGGCCGCTCTCCCCTCGATACTGGATATAGGGGACGGGTCACGGTTGTCCTTCGATCTTGTGGAGGAGACCGCGGCACTTCCCTTCAGCGCGCATCGTTACCATGCGTGGACGCACATTCCGACGACCACTGACGACGACGAGGGACGGGCGAGCGCGTGGCCGAGGCGGCTGACTTCCAGGGGACCAGTGCCTCACCTGCCCGCCGGTGGCTGCGGCGCGCCGGAACACTGCTCGCCGGGGCACCACTGCTGGCCGGTCTGCTCCAGCTGCCCGCCGCCGGGCCCGCGCAGGCCGACTCGTCCGGCACGGTGTCCGTCTCCCTGGACTCGCTCAGCCCCAGTGCCCCCACGGACGGCGACACGGTGACCGTCTCGGGCACGGTGACGAACAACGGCAAGCAGGCCGTCACCGACGCCCATGTGGGTCTGCGGGTCGGCCCCCAGCTGACGAGCCGCTCGGAGATCGATTCCGTCGCCCGGCACTCCGACGAGCCGCAGAGCGGCACCGGCACGGAGGTCGGCGACAAGTACGAGGAGAAGTTCGACAAGCTGGCCCCCGGGGTCGCCGAGCACTTCACGATCTCCGTGCCCGTGGACAAGCTCGACCTCGGCGACGACGGGGTCTACGAGTTCGACGTCACCCTGTCCGGCCAAACCTCCGCCCAGGCGTGGGACCAGGTGCTCGGCATCCAGCGGACGTTCCTGCCGTGGCAGCCGTCGGAGGCCGACACCAAGACCAAGACGTCGTTCCTGTGGCCGCTGATCTCCACGGCCCACCTGACGGCGAAGACGGGCGCGGGCGAGCTACAGACGCCGGAGTTCCTCGACGACGACCTCGCCAAGGAGCTGGCCCCCGGTGGCCGGCTGGCCCAGATGGTGGACCTGGGCAAGGACCTCGACGTCACCTGGGTGATCGACCCCGACCTGCTCGCCTCGGTCGACGCGATGGCCGCGGGCAACTACCGGCTCCAGGCGGCCGACGGCACCAGCACGCCCGGCCCGCGCGAACACCAGGCGGTCGCCAAGCAGTGGCTGGCGGCCCTCCAGAAGGCGGTGGCCGGCAAGGAGGTCGTCGCCCTGCCGTTCGGCGACCCGGACCTGGCCTCGCTGGCGCACAACGGCACCAGCGTCACCGGCTCGCTCAGCCACCTCAAGGACGCCACCGACGTCGCCGCGATCACCGTGAAGACCGTGCTCCATGTCACACCGAGCACCGACTTCGCCTGGCCGGTGGACGGCGCCGTGGACCCGTCGATCATGAAGGTGGCGACCTCCGCCGGCGCCGACCGGGTGATCGCCCGCAGCGACAGCCTCCAGGAGACCGGCGGACTGCCGTACACGCCGTCCGCCGCCCGCCCGGTCGGCGGAGGCACCACGGCGGTCGTCGCCGACGCCCGGCTGTCCACGGCGTTCGAGGGCGACCTCACGAAGGCGGGCGCGGCCACCCTCGCCGTCCAGCGGTTCCTGGCCCAGAGCCTGTCGCTGAACGCACAGACGGACAAGCAGCGCAGCATCGTCGTCGCCCCGCAGCGCATGCCCACGGCGAGCCAGGCGCAGGCGATGGCGACGGCGCTGAAGGCGCTCCAGGGCGGCACCTGGTCCCAGTCACAGGACCTCTCCGCGGCGGCCAAGGACAAGCCCGACCCGGGCGCCACCACGCGCATCCCCCCGCGGTCCGCCTACCCCTCCTCGCTGCGCCGGCAGGAACTGCCGAAGGCGGTCTTCGACCAGATCGCCCGCACCCAGGACAAGCTCGACAACTTCCGGGTGATCCTCTCCGACCAGTCCCGCGTGGTCACGCCCTTCGGGCGGGCCATAAACCGCGAGATGTCCACGTCCTGGCGGGGCAGGCGCGGCGAGGCGGTCGGCTATCGCGACGGCGTGGAGGCCTGGATCGACGACCTGACCGAACAGGTCAAGCTGATCGACAAGTCCGAGACCAAGCTCTCGGGGCGGAGCGCCACCATCCCGGTGACCGTCCAGAACAACCTCGTCCAGCCCGTGGGTCACCTGGTGCTGCGCCTCACCTCGACCATGCCGACCCGCCTGAAGATCGGTGGCAAGGCCTACGACGAGCAGCCCGTGGAAGTCTCCGGCGGGCACAGCCAGTCGGTGAAGTTCACCACCTCGGCCAACGCCAACGGCCGGGTGACGGTCCTCGCCCAGCTGTACACCGAGGACGGCCAGCCCTACGGCGACGCCGTCAGCTTCGACGTGAAGGTCACCGAGGTCACGCCCACCGTGATGCTGGTCATCGGCGGCGGCGTCCTGCTCCTGGTGCTCGCCGGCTTCCGCATGTACACCCAGCGCAAGCGCGCGGCCGCCCGGCAGGCCGACGAGGACGGCCCCGGAACAGCGGGGGAGGACACGGGCGAGCCCGGGAACCCGGAGGCGCCCGGCGACCGTCTCCCGGAAGAGTCCGACTCCACCCCCAGGGCAGACGGTCCCGAGCAGCCGAGTGACCCTGCACCGGACACCGCACCGGAAAGCGCCGACCCGTCCGGGACGGGTGAGAGAGTGGACCGTTGAGCGATGTCGTGGCCGGTGGGCCCGGGACGATGAGGTGGGGTAAGCATGAACGCGCCGTACGACGGTGACCGCGGTCAGGGCGCGGCCGGCTCGGGCTACCCCGAGCCGCCGCCCGAGCCCGGCCAGGTGCCGCCGCAGCACGCGGCGGACATGTATCTCCAGGACGCCTACGAGCAGGACCCCTACCGGGCGCACGACCTGGCCGCCCAGGACCCGGTCGCCGAGGCACTGTACGACCGTGCCGCGCACCCGCCGCCGCCCCCCGGCACGTACGACCAGCAGCAGCCGCTGTACGCCCCGCCCGCCCAGTCGCCCTACGCGCCCGACCCCAACGTGTGGGCGCAGACCCCGGCGCCTGAGCCGGGGAACACGACCCCGTACCTGCCGTACGGCGAAGACCCGCGCACGACCCGGTTCGTGGGCGTGGACGATCTGGTCACGCACTCCGGCGAGGAGTACCACGAGCCGGACGCCTTCGCGCACCTCTTCAAGGACCAGCAGCACAGCGGCGCCCACACGCCCATGGATCCCCCGGCCGTTCCGGGACCTGCCGCGGCGCCGGGCGGTGGTTACGGCCCTGCCGGCCAGTACCCGCCCCCGCACGGTCACAGCCCGCAGCAGGGCCACCCGTACGCCGGCGCCGGGTACCCGGCCGGCCCGTCCGCCACCGGATACGCGGCACATTCCCAGGTCCCCGCTCCGGCCGCCGCTCCGGGCCCCGCAGGCCCGCCCGGGGTCATCGAGCCGGAAGCCACCACGGCCGGCGACACGGCCGCTCCCGCCAAGAAGGGCGGGCGGGCCGCCGGGCTGCTGAAGTCCAGTGCGGTCATGGCGGCGGGCACGATGGTCTCCCGTCTCACCGGCTTCGTCCGCTCCGCGCTGATCGCCGCCTCGCTGGGCCTCGGCTTCCTCGCCGACTCCTTCCAGGTGGCCTACCAGCTGCCGACGATGATCTACATCCTCACCGTCGGCGGCGGCCTGAACTCCGTGTTCGTGCCCCAGCTGGTGCGCTCCATGAAGGAGGACGAGGACGGCGGCGAGGCCTTCGCCAACCGGCTGCTGACCCTCGTGATGGTGGCCCTGGCCGCCCTGACCGGACTCGCGCTGTTCGCCGCGCCGCTGCTGGTGCGCCTGCTGGCCGCCCCGGTGGCCGACGACCCGGCGGCGAACGAGGTCGCGGTCACCTTCACCCGTTACTTCCTGCCCTCGATCTTCTTCATGGGTATCCATGTGGTGATGGGTCAGATCCTCAACGCGCGCGGGAAGTTCGGCGCGATGATGTGGACCCCGGTCCTGAACAACATCGTCATCATCGTGACGCTCGGCATGTTCATCTGGGTCTACGGCACCGCCGCGAACTCGCACATGACGGTCCAGAACATCCCGCCGGAGGGCCAGCGCCTGCTCGGCGTCGGCGTGCTGCTCGGCCTGGTCGTCCAGGCCCTGGCGATGATCCCCTACCTGCGCGAGACCGGCTTCCGGGTCCGGCTGCGCTTCGACTGGCGGGGTCACGGCCTGGGCAAGGCCGCGATGCTCGCCAAGTGGACGGTCCTGTTCGTCCTCGCCAACCAGGCGGGCGCCATGGTCGTCACCCAGTTGTCCACCGCCGCCGGCAAGGACTCCGGGGTCAAGGGCACCGGCTTCGCCGCCTACGCCAACGCCCAGCTGATCTGGGGCCTGCCGCAGGCCATCATCACCGTCTCCCTGATGGCCGCCCTGCTGCCGCGCATCTCGCGCTCGGCCGCCGAGGGCGACGCGGGCGCCGTCCGCGACGACATCTCCCAGGGGCTGCGCACCACCGCGGTCGCCATCGTGCCGATCGCCTTCGGGTTCGTCTCGCTCGGCATCCCGATGTGCACGCTGATCTTCGGCTCCGCCGGTACCGGCGCGGCCACCAACATGGGCTACATGCTGATGGCCTTCGCCCTCGGTCTGATCCCCTACTCCGTGCAGTACGTCGTCCTGCGCGCCTTCTACGCCTACGAGGACACCCGCACCCCCTTCTACAACACGGTCATCGTGGCCGTGGTCAACGCCGGAGCCTCGGCCCTGTGCTACTTCCTGCTGCCGTCGCGCTGGGCCGTCGCCGGCATGGCCGCCGCCTACGGCCTCGCCTACGCCATCGGGGTGGGCGTCGCCTGGCGCCGACTGCGCCAGCGGCTGGGCGGGGACCTGGACGGCTCCCGCGTGCTGCGCACCTACGCGCGACTGGGTATCGCCTCGGTTCCGGCGGCCCTCCTCAGCGGCGCGGCCTGCTACGGCATCGGACACACCCTCGGCCTGGGCGTCGTCGGCTCCTTCGCCGCGCTGCTCGCCGGTGGTGTCGTTCTGTTCGGCGTCTTCTTCCTCGCCGCCCGCCGGATGCGCATCGAGGAACTCAACTCGCTCGTCGGTATGGTGCGCGGGCGTCTGGGGCGTTGAGGCGAGGGTAGGCGCACAACCATCGTCCGCCGCTGTGTGTCGTGCATAGCGGCGGACTGTGGGCACAATTGGTTTCGGCGTCGGACAGCGTGCAACGGATGGGGAGGCAGGGACGACGGTGGCGGAACGGAGCACGGCTGCCGTCGACGTGGCAGACAACAGCGGTGAGCAGCCGCTGACCGCCAAGGCGGACCAGTCCACGGCCGACGGGGTGGCCAAGAACCCGGAGCGGGACACGGACAGCGTGGAGGCACAGGGGAGCGGCGGAACCGAAGGTCCCGGACGGAAGGCCTCGCCTCCGGAGTTGCACAGCGGTCACAAGCTCGCCAGACGCTACCGACTGGAGGAGTGCGTCACCCGTCTGGACGGATTCAGCAGTTGGCGTGCGGTCGACGAGAAACTCCGTCGTGCCGTCGGCGTCCACGTACTGCCCGCGGACCACCCCCGGGCCCGTTCCGTCCTCGCCGCCGCCCGTTCCTCGGCGCTCCTCGGCGATCCGCGCTTCGTACAGGTCCTCGACGCCGTCGAGGAGAACGACCTCGTCTACGTCGTCCACGAGTGGCTGCCCGACGCCACCGAACTCTCCACGTTGCTCGCCGTCGGCCCGCTGGAGCCGCACGACGCCTACCAGATGGTCAGTCAGGTTGCCTCCGCCATGGCCGCCGCGCACCGGGAGGGTCTCGCCCATCTGCGGCTGAACCCGAATGCCGTGCTGCGCGCCTCCACCGGCCAGTGGCGCATCCGTGGTCTCGCCGTGAACGCCGCCTTGCGGGGCATCACCTCCGACACCCCGCAGCGCACCGACACCGAGGCGATCGGCGCCCTGCTGTACGCGGCGCTGACCCAGCGCTGGCCCTACGAGAGCGACGCCTACGGTCTGTCCGGTCTCCCCAAGGACATCGGCCTCATCCCTCCGGACCAGGTGCGCGCCGGTGTGCACCGCGGCCTGTCCGAACTCGCCATGCGCGCCCTCGTCAACGACGGTGCCACGGCGTCCCGTCACGAGGCTCCGTGCACCACGCCGGAGGAGCTGGTGAAGGCGATCGGTGAGATGCCGCGCATCCGCCCGCCCGAGCCGGCGTTCACGGCCCCGCCGGAGTACCAGCGCACGACCTATCAGCAGGGCACCTACGGCCGCCCGGCCCCGCACCCGGGGGGCACGCAGCCGATCGCTCCCCCGCCGCCCCCGCTCCAGAGCCGCACCGGGAAGGCCCTGAAGTGGGCGGTCTCGGCCCTGCTCATCGCCGCACTGGGACTGGGCAGCTGGCAGCTGGCGGACGCTCTGATGGACCGGAACGGGAAGTCGGACGACACCAACAAGAGCCAGACGACGGACGGCGGCGACAAGAACGCCGTGAAGCCGAAGCCGACTCCGATAAAGATCCAGAACGGCCAGGAGTTCGTCGCGAAGGGCGACGCCCAGAGTCCCGGTAACGTCGCCAAGACGTACGACGGCGACGCCTCGACGTACTGGAAGACCAAGAGCTTCAACGAAGGTCCGACGATCGCGCCGTTCAAGCCGGGCGTCGGCATCGTGTACGACCTCGGCTCGGCCAAGGAGCTCGGCGCGGCCACCATCGACCTCCGCTACGGCGGTGACCACACGACGGTCGAGCTGTACGCCGCGGATTCGCTGTCCCCGGCCTCGCTGGATTCCATGACGAAGATCGGCAGCGTCACGACGACGGGCACCACGGCCACGGTGAAGGTCAGCAAGCCGGTCAAGACGCAGTACGTTCTCGTCTGGCTGACGGCCGTGCCCAACTCGGGGTACGACTCCACCCTGTACGCCAGCGCCGGCTACAAGCAGGCCATCGGCGAAGTGAAGTTCACGGGCTGACGTCTCACCCGGACCGGAGGGGCAGATGGCGGAGGGTGCCGGATACGACGGAGTGGGCGACCGCGACCTGCTCGCTCGCCACGTGGAAGGCGACCCCGAGGCCTTCGGTGAGATCGTGCGGCGCCACCGGGGCCGGCTCTGGGCGGTCGCCCTGCGGACCCTGGGGGACCGCGAGGAGGCCGCTGACGCGGTCCAGGACGCCCTGGTGTCGGCCTACCGGGCCGCCCACACCTTCCGGGGACAGTCGGCCGTCACGACGTGGCTGCACCGGATCACGGTGAACGCCTGCCTGGACCGGGCCCGTAAGGCGGCCTCGCGGAAGACGGCTCCGGTCGACGACACCGAGCGGCTGGAGCAGTTGCTGGAGCCGTACGAGTCCGCCTCGGCGCCGGCCGAGCGGAAGGACGTGCACCGACAGCTCCTCGAAGCGCTCGGCACCCTTCCGCCCGAGCAGCGGGCCGCTCTGGTCCTGGTGGACATGCAGGGCTACCCGGTGGCGGAGGCCGCGCGAATCCTCGATGTCCCGACGGGAACGGTGAAGAGCCGGTGCGCCCGGGGCAGGGCAAGGCTGCTGCCCCTGCTCACGCATCTACGGCCCGAAGGCACTCCGGCGGCGCGATCGGCCGGTGCCCCAGGCGGGAAAGAGAGCGGCCCGGAACGGAACCGGGGGCAGGGGTCATCCGTCCCACCGGCGACGGGGTCCCCGAGTGGACCTCCCAGGGACGCGGGACCGAGCGATACAGCCGTAGTGAAGGGCGGAGGTGGGCGAGCGTGACTTCCACGACAGACACGGCCGGGCACCCGGACGTCGCGGAGATCTCCGACCTCACCGAGGGCCTCCTTCCGCCGGATCGCAGCACCGACGTACGGAGCCATCTGGACGTGTGCGAGGCGTGCGCGGACGTTTATACGTCACTGGAGGAGATCCGGGGCCTGCTCGGATCGGTGCCGGCGCCGGAGCGCATGCCGGACGATGTGGTCGAGCGCATCGACGTCGCCCTCGCAGCCGAGGCACCACTGAACGCGGACGGCGAGGACGTCGCAGGCGATGTTTCACGTGAAACGTCGCCCCTTACTGCCCCTCCCGGTGCACACCCTGCCGTCCACTCCACTGTTCCTGCCACTGATCACCCCGCCGACCGCCCCGCAGGGCGCCCGCGCGCGGGGACCGGGCCCGGACGCAAGGGGGCACAGCATGGGCGACGCCGTGGCCGGCTCGTCCTGGGCGCCGTTCTCACCGCCGCGGTACTGGGGGCCGGAGGGCTGATCGTGAAGTCGCTCGGGGGCACCGCCGACCACACGGCCGCCCACGGGACACCGACCGCCTCCGCCGACACCTTCTCCGGCGACAGCGTGCAGAACCAGGTGCACGCCCTCCTCACCACCAAGAAAAGTCTGCTGACGGACAGCGCGAAGCCTCGGCTGGAAGGTGACGGCGGGTCGGACACGCCCGGCTCGACCGGGGGCCCCAACACACTCCTCCAGACCACGGTTCCGGTCCCCGACTGTGTCCGGCAAGTGCTCAACCAGGGCGCCGACGTCCTGGGCGCCAAGACGGGAACGTACGCGGGGAAGCCCGCCTATCTCGTCGTCGTGGCCGACACACACGACAGCAAGCGGGTCACCGCCTATGTGGTCGACGCGGCCTGTGTGCACCAGCAGACGGCTTCGGCCGGCACGGTCCTGCTGAAGCAGTCCGTCGCGCGTCACTGAGCCGGCTGGAACACTCCTTCGGTCGTTCCTGGGCATGCGTGTGCCGGGGCACACCGGGAATGCAGGGCCCGTAGGATCCGTTGGGTGGGGTGAGAGTCCCGAAAGGGGCTCTCACCGGTCGACTGACGCAGACCAGAGACGAGGAATCAAGCCGTGAGCGACGTCCGTAACGTGATCATCATCGGCTCCGGGCCCGCAGGCTACACGGCGGCGCTCTACACCGCCCGTGCGTCGCTGAAGCCCCTGGTGTTCGAAGGCGCCGTCACCGCAGGTGGCGCGCTGATGAACACCACCGAGGTGGAGAACTTCCCGGGCTTCCGCGACGGCATCATGGGCCCCGAGCTCATGGACAACATGCGCGCCCAGGCCGAACGATTCGGTGCCGAGCTGATCCCGGACGACATCGTCTCCGTCGACCTGACCGGTGAGATCAAGACCGTCACCGACACCGCGGGCACGGTCCACCGGGCGAAGGCCGTCATCGTCACCACCGGCTCCCAGCACCGGAAGCTGGGCCTGCCGAACGAGGACACGCTCTCCGGCCGTGGCGTCTCCTGGTGCGCCACCTGTGACGGGTTCTTCTTCAAGGACCAGGACATCGTCGTGATCGGCGGTGGCGACACCGCGATGGAGGAGGCCACCTTCCTCTCGCGGTTCGCCAGGTCCGTGACGATCGTCCACCGCCGGGACACCCTGCGCGCCTCCAAGGCGATGCAGGAGCGCGCCTTCGGTGACCCGAAGATCAAGTTCGTCTGGGACAGCGAGGTCGCCGAGATCCAGGGCGACCAGAAGCTCTCCGGCCTGAAGCTGCGGAACGTCAAGACCGGCGAGCTGTCCGACCTGCCCGCGACGGGCCTGTTCATCGCGATCGGCCACGACCCGCGCACCGAGTTGTTCAAGGGCCAGCTGGACCTGGACGAGGAGGGCTACCTGAAGGTCGACTCCCCGTCCACCCGCACCAACGTGACCGGTGTCTTCGCCGCCGGTGACGTGGTGGACCACACCTACCGCCAGGCGATCACCGCGGCCGGGACCGGCTGCTCCGCCGCCCTGGACGCCGAGCGCTTCCTCGCCGCCCTCGCGGACGAGGAGAAGGCGGAGCCCGAGAAGACCGCCGTCTGACCTTCCCTCTCCCTCACCCCACCGCACGACCAAGGTAAGGAGCCCACCGTGGCCGGCAACCTGAAGACTGTGACCGACGACTCCTTCGATCAGGAGGTCCTCAAGAGCGACAAGCCCGTCCTCGTGGACTTCTGGGCGGCGTGGTGCGGCCCGTGCCGTCAGATCGCCCCGTCCCTGGAGGCGATCGCCGCCGAGCACGGCGACAAGATCGAGATCGTCAAGCTCAACATCGATGAGAACCCGGGCACGGCCGCCAAGTACGGCGTCATGTCCATCCCGACCCTGAACGTCTACCAGGGCGGCGAGGTTGCCAAGACCATCGTCGGCGCCAAGCCCAAGGCCGCGCTTCTCCGTGACCTCGAAGAGTTCATCACCAAGTGACGTTTCACGTGAAACATGAAGGGGCCGACCCGCAATGGTCGGCCCCTTCATGTTGAGCCCTCTCCACTACAGCGGCCTCAGCGCGGGTTCCTTCTGGACCGCCCCCAGGAGCCGGTCGAGCGCCATCTCCACGTCTTCCTTCCAGGAGAGCGTGGACCGCAACTCCAGCCGCAGCCGGGGATGCGTGGGGTGCTGCCGGACCGTCTTGAAGCCCACGGCCAGCAGATGCTCGGCGGGCAACAGACAGGCGGGCTCCTTCCAGCGGGAGTCGCCGAACGCCTCGATCGCCCTGAAGCCCCGGCGCAGCAGATCCTTGGCGACCGTCTGCACCAGCACCCGGCCCAACCCCTGCCCCTGGTATCCCGGCATGACGAAGCCGGTCATCAGCTGGACGGCGTCCGGCGAGACCGGGCTCGTGGGGAAGGCCGTCGAACGAGGGACATAGGCCGGCGGGGCGTACAGCACGAAGCCCGCCGGTACGTCATCGACGTACACCACCCGGCCGCACGAACCCCAGTCCAGCAGGACGGCCGAGATCCAGGACTCCTTCTCCAGCGCGGCCCTGCCCGTCTTCACAGCCTCTTCGCCGCTGACAGGGTCCAGCTCCCAGAAGACACACGAACGACAACGGTGGGGAAGGTCCTGAAGGTTGTCCAGTGTGAGCGGCACGAGCCGACGCCCCATGAAGGCTGATCCTCGCTTCCTTCGCCCGCCGCATCGCGAGCGGCTGCCCCCGTCTCTCCACTCACAGATGCAGACGCTGTCCGGTGGATGCTCTATCTGATCGCATCGTATCCACGATCGGATTCACTCGATACCGCCTCAAAGCAAAGAGCGGACCGTGTTCCGGTACACACCGGACACGGTCCGCTCCGCTGCTCCACGGGACGGCATCGCCCGAGGATCAGTCCTGCGTCTCCTCGCCGTCGCTCTCCAGAAGGCTCTTCTGGAGAGCCAGCTTCTCGCCCGGGGCGAGCGTGCTGAGGATCCTCTCCAGATCATCCGCGGAGGCGAACTCCACGGTGATCTTGCCCTTCTTCTGGCCCAGCTCGACCTTTACCCGCGTCTCGAAGCGGTCCGAGAGCCGCGTGGCCAGTTCGCTCAGCGCCGGCGAAGGCACCGACCCGGCCCGGGGCCCCCGGGAGCGCGAGGCCTTCTGAGGCCGCGAGCCCATCAGCGTCACGATCTCTTCCACGGAGCGGACCGACAGTCCCTCGGCCACGATCCGGTGCGCCAGCCGGTCCTGCTCCTCAGAGTCCTCGACGGCCAGCAGCGCCCGCGCGTGGCCGGCCGAGAGCACTCCGGCCGCCACCCGCTTCTGGACGGTCGGCGACAGCTTCAGCAGACGCAGAGTGTTGGAGACCTGCGGACGGGACCGACCGATCCGGTCGGCCAGCTGGTCGTGCGTGCAGTTGAAGTCCTTCAGCAGCTGATCGTAGGCAGCGGCCTCTTCGATCGGGTTCAGCTGCGCGCGGTGCAGGTTCTCCAGCAGCGCGTCCAGGAGGAGCTTCTCGTCGTCCGTGGCCCGGACGATGGCCGGGATGGCTTCCAGGCCGGCCTCACGGCAGGCGCGCCAGCGCCGCTCGCCCATGATCAGCTCATAGCGACCGGGACCCAGCTGCCGCACCACGACGGGCTGGAGGAGACCGACCTCCTTGATGGAGGTGACCAGTTCCTGGAGCGCGTCCTCGTCGAAGATCTCACGCGGCTGGCGTGGGTTCGGCGTGATGGCGTCGAGGGGGATCTCGGCGAAGTGGGCCCCCATCGGGGGCGCGGGCACCTCGACGGCCGGGTTCGCCGGAGCCACCTCGGTCTCCTGTGCAACCGGCGGCAGCGTGGCCACCTTCGCCGCTGCCACCCCGCGGTCGGTCGTCAGCACCGGAACGGCTCCGGGGGAGCTGGTTCCTCCGCCCCCCATCGCCGCCGGAGCCGGCGCCTTCTCCGTCGGGGCAGCAGGGATCAGTGCGCCGAGACCACGGCCCAGACCCCTCCGTCGCTCGCTCACTGGATCCCCTCCACCATGCTCTGGTCTTTCTGAGCGCCGATATGGGCCTGGCTCGCGTCATAGCTGACGCCGATGCCCTTCAGCGCGATTTCTCGGGCGGCCTCAAGATACGAGAGGGCGCCGCTCGATCCTGGATCGTAAGTCAGCACCGTCTGCCCGTAACTCGGTGCCTCGGAGATACGGACGGAGCGGGGAATGCTCGTCCGTAGCACCTCGTCACCGAAGTGGCTGCGCACCTCCTCCGCGACCTGGGAAGCAAGGCGCGTCCGGCCGTCGTACATGGTGAGCAGGATGGTCGACACATGCAGGGCGGGGTTGAGGTGCCCCCGCACCAGGTCGACGTTGCGCAGGAGTTGGCCGAGTCCCTCCAGCGCGTAGTACTCGCACTGGATCGGGATGAGTACCTCGGCACCCGCGACAAGCGCGTTGACCGTCAACAGGCCGAGCGAGGGCGGGCAGTCGATGAGGATGTAGTCCAACGGCTGCTCATACGCCTGGATGGCCCGCTGGAGCCGGCTCTCGCGGGCCACCAGGGACACCAACTCGATCTCCGCACCGGCGAGATCGATGGTGGCGGGGGCGCAGAAGAGACCTTCGACATCTACGACGGGCTGGACGACCTCAGCGAGAGGCTTGCTTTCGACCAGCACATCGTAGATGGAAGGAACGTCGGCGTGGTGGTCGATCCCGAGGGCTGTCGATGCGTTGCCCTGCGGGTCGAGGTCGATCACCAGGACGCGGGCACCGTGCAGAGCCAGCGAAGCGGCAAGGTTGACGGTCGTCGTCGTCTTGCCCACGCCACCCTTCTGGTTGGCGACCACGATGACTCTGGTCTGCTCCGGTCGAGGCAGGCCTTCGCCGGCGCGGCCGAGAGCCTCCACCGCCAGTTGGGCCGCACGACCGATGGGAGTGTCGTCCATCGGAGGCGGTGTTTCACGTGAAACATCCGCCCCCATCGACTCGGTGCGGGGACCGGGGACCGGATCGGTCATCGGTCCCGCGATGTTGGCGTCGGACCGCAAGGATTCACTCTCCTCGACTTCAGGCTCGCAATGAACAGAGCCTCCCATGTCTTCGGGGTCATGAACCAGTGAGGCCGGGTCTTCTGTGGAGAAATCCACCTCTGTGGACAACTCCGTGCCCCTGGAGGGGGACGGAGTTGTCGGGGATGGGGCCGGAGTGTCCGGGGCGGGGACCTCTCCGAGGGAACCGAGAGGCTTTCGGTCGCGCGGTTCGGCCGCAGCGCGGCCACGACTGATGATGCCGTGCAACAGTGAGCGACGTTTCACGTGAAACACGATGCACAGCGGCTGGGACCGGATCGTCGCGACACTCCGGCTTGCGCGGGTTTGGCAGCTTGTGTGGAGTACGTCTCGTCGTCAGGACGGATCAGCGGCGTCGGCGCGCCCGTCCCGTCCGGGCCGCCTTCGCCCGCTTGGCGGCGAAGCGCACACCGCCCGGGCTCTCACCGACCTCAACCCGCACCACCGTCGACAGCGGATCCACAATGCCCTCACCCACGTGGAGGATGGACGTCTCCACCGCGCCGAGCTTGCTGAGCGCGGCAGCGGATGCCTTCAGCTCCTCCTCGGCGGTGTCGCCCTTGAGCGCGAGCATCTCGCCGTACGGCCGCAGCAGCGGAATGCCCCAGGCGGCCAGGCGGTCGAGCGGAGCCACGGCCCGGGCGGTCACCACATGGACCGGCGGGAGCTTGCCCAGGACCTCCTCGGCACGGCCGCGCACCACGGTGACGTGGTCCAGGCCGAGCAGTTCGACGACCTCCGTGAGGAAGTTGGTGCGCCGCAGCAAGGGCTCCAGCAGCGTGATGTTCAGGTCGTCGCGGACCAGGGCCAGCGGGATGCCCGGCAGCCCGGCGCCGGAGCCGACATCGCAGACCGTCACTGCCTCGGGGACGGCCTCGGAGAGCACCGCGCAGTTCAGGATGTGCCGCTCCCACAGACGGGGCACTTCCCGCGGGCCGATCAGGCCGCGCTGCACGCCCGCCTCGGCGAGCAGTTCCGCATAGCGGACCGCATCGGCGAAGCGATCACCAAACACTTCGCGCGCCTGCTCGGGCGCGGGGGGAAGCTCCGCTGCCTCCGTCACGGGGACCGTCCTTCCGTACAGCGCCGGCGCTTCGCGCACCGGCCACCAGAACTACCAGGCTGACAAAGTTCGGCCCCGCCTGCTCAACAGACGGGGCCGGTGGAATGGGAGAGCCGATCAGGCGGGCAGCACGACGACGAAGCGCTGCGGCTCCTCGCCCTCGGACTCGCTGCGCAGCCCTGCGGCCTTGACCGCGTCGTGCACGACCTTGCGCTCGAACGGGGTCATCGGCTTCAGCTTCACGGGCTCGCCGGTGCTCTTGACGTCGGCGGCGGCCTTGGCGCCCAGCTCGGACAGCTCGGACCGCTTCTTCGCCCGGTACCCCGCGATGTCCAGCATCAGCCGGCTGCGGTCGCCGGTCTCCCGGTGCACCGCCAGGCGCGTCAGCTCCTGGAGCGCCTCCAGCACCTCGCCGTCCCGGCCGACCAGCTTCTGAAGGTCGCGCCCGCCGGTGTCGCTGATGATCGACACGGAGGCGCGGTCGGCCTCGACGTCCATGTCGATGTCGCCGTCGAGGTCGGCGATGTCCAGCAGACCCTCCAGGTAGTCCGCCGCGATCTCACCCTCCTGCTCCAGGCGGGTGAGGGTGTCTGCACCCTCGGCAGCGGCGGAGGTGGTGCCTTCCGTCACGGGATGGGCTCCTTCTTACTTCTTGGACGGGGACTTGGGCCGCTGCGGGCCACCCTTGCGCTGGCCGGACTGGGCCTTGCTGCGGGTGCCGGAGCCGGGCTTCTGGGGCTGTTTGGCAGCGGCGGGCTTGGCGTCCTGCGGCTCGTCGGACTTCTCCAGCGAGGTGGGCTCACCCGCCTGCTTGGGCCCGGACTGGCGCTGGGCCTTGGTCTGACGCTTGGGCTGCTGGCGCCGGGCGGCGGCGGCTGCGGTGGTGTCGACGGGCGCACCGTCCTCGGTCTGCGCCGCGGCCTGGACCGTGCTCTTCACCACGGTGCCGTCGCTCTGGGCGGAGAGGCCGGCCTTGGTCAGCGCGTTGATGAACTTGCGCTCGAACTCGTTGCGGTCGCGTCCCTTGGCGACGATCGCCTTGACGATGGTCTTCTCGCTCCGGCGGCTGACCTTGCCGTGGTGCGTGACGTGCTTGGTCAGACGCTCCAGGTAGGCGGCCTGGGCCTTGGAACCCGGAGTCGGGTTGTTGTGGATGACGTACATCTGCTGGCCCATGGTCCACACGTTGGTGGTCAGCCAGTAGACGAGGACACCGACCGGGAAGTTGATACCGAAGACGGCGAACATGATGGGGAAGACGTACATCAGCATCTTCTGCTGCTGCATGAACGGCGTCTTCACCGTCGTGTCGACGTTCTTCGTCATCAGCTGGCGCTGCGTGTAGAACTGCGACGCCGACATCAGGACGATCATGATCACGGTCACGACACGGACGTCGGTGACCGAGGCGCCCAGGGCGTGGATCGTGTCGGAGCCGTCCTTGAACTTCGCGGCGAGCGGGGCCCCGAAGATGTGCGCCTTACGGGCACTGGCCAGCAGCGAGTCGTTGATGACGCCGATGGTGTGGCCCGACGCGATGCCGTTGAGCACGTGGTACAGGGCGAAGAAGAACGGGGACTGCGCCAGGATGGGAAGGCACGAGGAGAGCGGGTTGGTGCCCGACTCCTTGTACAGCTTCATCATCTCTTCGGACTGACGCTGCTTGTCGTTCTTGTAGCGCTCCTGGATCTTCTTCATCTCGGGCTGGAGCGTCTGCATGGCCCGGGTCGCCTTGATCTGCTTCACGAAGAGCGGGATCAGGCAGATGCGGATCAGGATCACCAGGGACACGATGGACAGGCCCCAGGCCCACCCGGTGTCAGGGCCGAAGAGGGCGCCGTAGACCGTGTGGAACTGGACGATGACCCATGAGACGGGTGTTGTGATGAAGCTGAAGAGGCTGGCAATCGTGTCCACTAATCATGCTCCTTGGGCATGGGACGAGGTCTCTGCGGCCGGGCTCGGAGGAAGCTCGGAAGCAGGCTTCTCGGGCTTCGCTTCGGTGGCCGGTTCGGCGGCGGAGGGCCCGCCCCTGCGTGCGCGCCACGCGTTGCGCAGCATTTCGTGCCACCGCGGGCGCTTACGCGGCGGAACATGGTCCACACCGCCCAGCGACCACGGATTGCACCGGAGGATGCGCCAGGCGGTGAGTGCCGTTCCCTTGATCGCACCGTGCCGGTCGATGGCCGTGTAGCCGTAGTGGGAGCACGACGGGTAGTACTTGCACACCGGCCCCAGCAGCGGACTGATCGTCCACTGGTAGAGCTTGATCAGAGCCAGCAGCGGGTACTTCATCGCGCGCCCCCTCCCAGCAGCCGCTGAAGGGCGGCATCCAGGTCTCGGGCCAGCTGTGCGTGGTCGGCGTCGCCCGCTCCGGGCAGCGCTCGTACGACTACCAGGCTACCGGGGGGAAACAGGGCGACCCGGTCACGCATCAGATGGCGCAGTCTGCGCTTCACTGTGTTGCGCACGACCGCGCCACCCACGGCCTTGCTCACGACGAAACCCGCACGCGTCGGGGGAGCGCTCTCCCCAGGCGCGTGCGGGTCCGTTGCACCGCTTCGAAGGTGGACGACGAGGGTCGGGCGTCCGGCCCGACGACCTCGTCGTACCGCGGTCGCGAAGTCCTCGCGCCGCCTCAGCCGGTTCTCGGTGGGCAGCACGACGTCATGACCTGATCGGGATCAGGCGGACAGGCGGGCGCGACCCTTGCTACGGCGGGACGCGAGAATCGCGCGGCCGGCACGGGTGCGCATACGCAGCCGGAAGCCGTGGGTCTTCGCGCGACGACGGTTGTTCGGCTGGAAGGTGCGCTTGCTCACTCGGGGGCTCCAGAAGAAATCGGTAGTGGCGGGGTGCCGTCCTGGCTGTCACCGTGCGCCCACGAGTAGCTCGCGTCACGCCCGAGTGCACCGCTTCCCGATCACCTGAAGTGATCTGTGCCCATCGGAGGCAGGCGGCAGCAGCCATCGACAACTCGACCTGGTTACGGTACGCGGGGCTGAGCCATCCGGTCAAACCGAGGGTCGCCGAGGGACACTATCCACAGGCTGGGGACAACAACTTGAACCGCACCCGCCGCGCTGACTACCGTGGCTGAACTCCGATTCGTTCCCTTATCCCCGCCCGACCTGATTTTCATCCCGACCCGTCCCTGAACCACACGTTCGTGGGACCTGTGAGAGAGCGTGCCCTGTGGCTGACGTACCTGCCGATCTTGCCGCAGTGTGGCCACGAGTACTGGAGCAGCTCCTCGGAGAGGGCCGCGGACAGGGTGTGGAGGCGAAGGACGAGCACTGGATCCGGCGCTGCCAGCCGCTCGCGCTGGTCGCGGACACCGCCCTGCTCGCCGTGCCGAACGAATTCGCGAAGGGCGTCCTGGAAGGCCGCCTGGCACCGATCGTCAGCGAGACACTGAGCCGGGAGTGCGGCCGCCCCATCCGGATCGCGATCACCGTGGACGACTCGGCGGGCGAGCCGCCGGCACCGACCGCGCCCCCCGCGCAGCAGACCCCGAAGCCGCGCTACGAGGAACCGGAACTTCCCGCGGGGCCCTATGAGGGCTACGGCCGCCACCGCGGCGACCGCCCGGGCGGCGACCCGCGCGAGCAGCTGCCGCCCGCCCGCCCGGACCAGCTCCCCACCGCCCGCCCGGCCTACCCGTCCGAGTACCAGCGCCCCGAGCCCGGCGCCTGGCCGCGCCCCGGCCAGGACGAGTACGGCTGGCAGCAGCCCCGGCTCGGCTTCCCCGAGCGGGACCCGTACGCCTCGCCGTCGTCCCAGGACGGCTACGGCTCCGGCGCGGACGCGTACGGCTCGCCGTCGCAGGACTACCGCCCGCAGGGCATGGACCGGCCTCCGTACGAGCAGCAGCGCGGCGACTACGACAGCCCGCGCGCGGACTACGAGCCGTCCCGCCCGGACTACGACTCCCCGCGCGCGGACTACGAACCGTCCCGGCCCGAGTACGACCAGCGTGAACCGGTCCGCCGTGAGCTGCACGAGCCGCCGGTGCACCGCGGCGGTCACGGCCGCCCGGACGTGCCCTCGGCGGGCGCCCCCGGACCGCTGGCCGCGCAGCCCGCGCCGACGAGCGGCCCCGGTGAGCCGACCGCCCGGCTGAACCCGAAGTACCTGTTCGACACGTTCGTCATCGGCGCCTCCAACCGGTTCGCGCACGCGGCGGCGGTCGCGGTCGCCGAGGCTCCGGCGAAGGCCTACAACCCCCTGTTCATCTACGGGGAGTCGGGGCTCGGCAAGACGCACCTGCTGCACGCCATCGGGCACTACGCGCGCAGCCTCTACCCGGGCACGCGCGTGCGGTACGTGAGCTCGGAGGAGTTCACCAACGAGTTCATCAACTCCATCCGCGACGGCAAGGGCGACAGCTTCCGCAAGCGCTACCGGGAGATGGACATCCTGCTCGTCGACGACATCCAGTTCCTCGCGGACAAGGAGTCGACGCAGGAGGAGTTCTTCCACACCTTCAACACGCTCCACAACGCCAACAAGCAGATCGTGCTCTCCAGCGACCGGCCGCCCAAGCAGCTGGTCACGCTGGAGGACCGGCTGCGGAACCGGTTCGAGTGGGGCCTCATCACCGACGTCCAGCCGCCCGAGCTGGAGACGCGCATCGCGATCCTCCGGAAGAAGGCGGTGCAGGAGCAGCTCAACGCCCCGCCGGAGGTGCTGGAGTTCATCGCCTCCCGGATCTCACGGAACATCCGTGAGCTGGAGGGCGCGCTGATCCGGGTGACGGCGTTCGCCTCGCTCAACCGGCAGCCGGTGGACCTGGGCCTGACGGAGATCGTCCTGAAGGACCTGATCCCCGGGGGCGAGGACTCGACGCCGGAGATCACCGCGCCGGCCATCATGGCGGCAACGGCGGACTACTTCGGGCTCACGGTCGAGGACCTGTGCGGCAGCTCGCGAGGCCGTCAGCTGGTCACCGCGCGGCAGATCGCAATGTACCTGTGCCGGGAGCTGACGGATCTGTCGCTGCCGAAGATCGGGGCGCAGTTCGGTGGGCGGGACCACACGACCGTCATGCACGCCGACCGCAAGATCCGGGCGCTGATGGCCGAGCGGCGGTCGATCTACAACCAGGTGACCGAGCTGACCAACCGGATCAAGAACGGCTGACCGGCGGCCCACGCCGGCCGTACGCGGCACCGAGGCGCCTTCGGGACGGAGATCCCGGGGGCGCCTCTTCGCGTCCCCGTCGGCCGTTCCCCGCTTCCGGTGGACGGGCTGAGCGGGCGGGTGGGATCACCCTCCGCCGCCGACGGCACGGCTCCCGGGAGGCCGACGGTGCGGCCTGCGGTGGCCATGCGGGCACGGCCGCCCGCCATCCGGTGTTCGATTACTCGCCTGGTTACGGCCACTCTCCACAGATTCGGTGACTTTCTTCCGTCCACATCCTGGGGACTGCGGAGTTGTCCCGAACTGTGTCCACAGGCACGCCTCGTCCACGGCTTCCGCCCAGCTCAGAGGCCTGTGGAATCGTGGACGAACGATCTCCACAGACTGTGGACAACGCGGAGATCCACAGCCTGTGCACGGAGTTGTCCACCGGCGACCCACAGGCTGGGGGCAGTTGTCCCCAGCGATCCCCAGCTTCTCCACAGCGCTGTCCACTGTTCGGCAACCCGGCGCACCCGCTCACCGCGTCGAGTGAAAGCCGTCACAGGAAGCTGCCGGATTGGGGTGTGGGAAACCTGGGTATTCCTGGGGACACAGCTGGGGAGAACTGCCCTCAGCCTGTGGGCGACGTGTGCAGAACTTTCCGTTCTCCACAGACAGCCCCGGTTGTCCACTGCCTCCACCCACAGGACCGGTGGACAAAATATCCGCGCTGAGCTGGGCAAACGTGGTTATCCACGGTATCCACAGGCCCTACTACTACTCCCGACTAGAGAGAGCTCGGCAATCGTTTCGAAGCGGGGCCTGTGCACAACTCGCTGTCTCGGGCCCGGCTGCCCCTCGGTCGGACTTGACCCCAACGGGCACCTACTGTCAGTGCCGTGCGTCAGACTGGTTCCGGTGTCCTTCCCGTCGCAGAGGGCGGTGACACCGAGTCGGAGGACTCAGCAGCAACGGCAGCATCAGGAGGCGGCTTACGGTGAAGATCCGGGTGGAACGCGACGTACTCGCGGAGGCAGTGGCGTGGGCCGCACGCAGCCTCCCGGCCCGTCCGCCGGCGCCTGTCCTCGCCGGCCTGCTGCTGAAGGCCGAGGACGGCCAGCTCAGCCTGTCCAGCTTCGACTACGAGGTCTCCGCGCGGGTGAGCGTCGAGGCGGAGGTCGAGGAGGAGGGCACCGTCCTCGTCTCCGGCCGGCTGCTCGCCGACATCTCCCGCGCCCTGCCCAACCGGCCGGTGGAGATTTCCACAGACGGTGTACGGGTCACCGTGACGTGCGGCTCCTCCCGGTTCACCCTCCACACCCTGCCTGTGGAGGAGTACCCGTCGCTGCCGCAGATGCCGAACGCGACCGGCACCGTCCCCGGTGAGGTCTTCGCCGCCGCCGTCTCCCAGGTGGCCATCGCGGCCGGCCGGGACGACACGCTCCCGGTGCTCACCGGTGTGCGCATCGAGATCGAGGGCGACACGGTCACCCTGGCCTCCACCGACCGCTACCGCTTCGCGGTCCGCGAGTTCCTGTGGAAGCCGGAGAACCCCGACGCGTCCGCGGTCGCCCTGGTCCCGGCGAAGACGCTGCTGGACACCGCGAAGTCGCTGGGCGCCGGGGACAGCGTCACGCTGGCGCTGTCCGGGTCCGGTGCCGGTGAGGGCCTGATCGGTTTCGAGGGCGCCGGGCGGCGGACGACCACGCGCCTGCTCGAAGGCGACCTGCCCAAGTACCGCACGCTGTTCCCGACCGAGTTCAACTCCATCGCCGTGATCGAGACCGCGCCGTTCGTGGAGGCCGTCAAGCGCGTGGCGCTGGTCGCCGAGCGGAACACCCCGGTGCGGCTCAGCTTCGAGCAGGGTGTGCTGATCCTGGAGGCCGGGTCGAGCGACGACGCACAGGCTGTGGAAAGGGTGGACGCCCAGCTGGACGGCGATGACATCTCCATCGCCTTCAACCCGACGTTCCTGCTGGACGGTCTGAGCGCGATCGACTCGCCGGTGGCGCAGCTGTCGTTCACCACGTCCACGAAGCCGGCGCTGCTGAGCGGCAAGCCGGCGGTGGACGCGGAGGCCGACGAGGCGTACAAGTACCTGATCATGCCGGTGCGGCTCAGCGGCTGACCGCTGTCCGCAGCTGTGCACGGTGCCGGGTGCCGCAGGGGCGCCCGGCACCGCGGTCGGCCGGACGGGTGGGCGCCGGCCGCGCGGCTACGGCGGCACGAATCCGTGGACGAGGCCGTTCTCGCAGGTGAGCGGCTATGCCCACAGCTGTGCATGAGCGTCCGGGTTTAGGCTCGGCTCGGCATCTCCGGTGCCTCTCACGCCACACAGCGACCTAAGGAACACAACTGATGGAGCTCGGTCTCGTCGGCCTCGGCAAGATGGGCGGCAACATGCGCGAGCGGATCCGCCGCGCGGGCCACACCGTCATCGGATACGACCGCAACGCGGACCTCGCGGATGTCCACAGCCTGGAAGAGCTCGTGGGCAAGCTCAAGGGCCCGCGCGTGGTCTGGGTGATGGTCCCGGCCGGTGAGCCCACCCAGTCGACCATCGACCAGCTGGCCGAGTTGCTGGAGCCCGGCGACGTGGTCGTGGACGGCGGCAACTCCCGCTGGACGGACGACGAGAGGCACGCCGAGGAACTGGCCGCCAAGGGCATAGGCTTCGTCGACTGCGGTGTCTCCGGGGGCGTGTGGGGCCTGGAGAACGGGTACGCGCTGATGTACGGCGGCGACGCCGAGAACGTCGCCAAGGTGCAGCCGGTCTTCGACGCGCTGAAGCCGGAGGGCGACTTCGGTTCGGTGCACGCGGGCAAGGTCGGTGCGGGCCACTTCGCGAAGATGGTCCACAACGGCATCGAGTACGCCATGATGCAGGCCTACGCCGAGGGCTGGGAGCTGCTGGAGAAGGTCGACTCCGTCACGGACGTCCGTGAGGTCTTCCGCTCCTGGCAGGAGGGCACGGTCATCCGCTCCTGGCTGCTGGACCTCGCGGTGAACGCCCTCGACGAGGACGAGCACCTGGACGGTCTGCGCGGTTACGCGCAGGACTCGGGTGAGGGACGCTGGACCGTGGAGGCCGCGATCGACAACGCGGTGCCGCTGCCGGCGATCACCGCGTCGCTGTTCGCGCGGTTCGCCTCCCGCCAGGAGGACTCGCCGCAGATGAAGATGATCGCCGCGCTGCGCAACCAGTTCGGCGGTCACGCGGTGGAGAAGAAGTAATCCACAGGGTCGCTCCGCGATCCACAAGCCTGAGGGAGGTCGGCGGTCCCGCCATGCACGTCACGCATCTGTCGCTCGCCGACTTCCGCTCGTACGCCCGGGCCGAGGTCCCGCTCGACCCGGGCGTCACCGCCTTCGTCGGCCCCAACGGACAGGGCAAGACCAACCTCGTGGAGGCGGTCGGATACCTGGCGACCCTCGGCAGCCACCGGGTGGCCTCCGACGCCCCCCTGGTCCGCATGGGCGCCGAGCGGGCGGTGGTGCGGGCGCAGGTCCGGCAGGGCGACCGGCAGCAGCTCATCGAGCTGGAGGTGAACCCGGGCAAGGCCAACCGCGCCCGCATCAACCGGTCCTCGCAGGTCAGACCGCGGGATGTGCTGGGGATCGTCCGGACCGTGCTGTTCGCGCCCGAGGACCTCGCGCTCGTCAAGGGCGACCCGGGCGAGCGGCGGCGGTTCCTCGACGAGCTGATCACCGCGCGGTCCCCGCGGATGGCGGGTGTGCGCTCGGACTACGAGCGGGTGCTCAAGCAGCGCAACACCCTGTTGAAGACGGCCGCGCTGGCCCGCCGGCACGGTGGGCGGTCCATGGATCTGTCCACGCTCGACGTGTGGGACCAGCATCTCGCGCGCGCGGGCGCGGAGCTGCTCGCCCAGCGGATGGATCTCATCGCCGCGCTGTGCCCGCTCGCCGACAAGGCGTACGAACAGCTCGCTCCCGGCGGTGGTCCGGTCGCGCTGGAGTACAAGCCGTCGGCGCCCGGTGAGGCGCACACGCGCGAGGACCTCTACGCCCAGCTGACGGCGGCCCTCTCCCAGGCGCGCAAGCAGGAGATCGAGCGGGGCGTCACCCTGGTGGGACCGCACCGGGACGATCTGCTCCTCAAACTCGGTCAGCTGCCCGCCAAGGGCTACGCCTCGCACGGCGAGTCCTGGTCCTACGCGCTCGCGCTGCGGCTGGCCTCCTACGACCTGCTGCGCGCCGAGGGCAACGAGCCGGTGCTGATCCTGGACGACGTCTTCGCCGAGCTGGACGCCCGCCGCCGGGAGCGGCTGGCGGAGCTGGTCGCGCCCGGTGAGCAGGTGCTGGTCACCGCCGCCGTGGACGACGACGTACCCGCTGTGCTGGCCGGCGCGCGGTACGCGGTGGCCGGCGGGACGGTGGAGCGCGTATGAGCACCGAAGAGCCGGGCCCGAGCACCCCGAACCCCCGGAAGACGGGTGCCCGGGGCGGCGACGAGCCCTCCGGCGTCGACCTCGCGCGCGTGGCGTTGCGCGCGGCGAAGGAGCAGGCACGCGCGCGGGGGGACGCGGCGCGGCAGAAGAAGCAGGCGCGGCGCGGCGGCGGCCTGCGCTCCGGGGCACGCGCCGACGGGCGCGACCCGATGGCGCTGGGCGCGGCGATCAACCGGCTGATCACCGAGCGCGGCTGGGAGAAGCCGGCCGCGGTGGGCGGGGTGATGGGCCGCTGGCCGCAGATCGTCGGCGAGGACCTGGCCAAGCACTGCGTGCCGCAGCGGTACGACGAGGACGAGCGGGTGCTGACCGTCCAGTGCGACTCGACGGCCTGGGCGACCCAGCTCCGGGTGCTCGCCCCCACCCTGGTCGCGCGGATCAACGAGGACCTCGGGCACGGCAGCGTACGGATCATCAAGGTGCTGAATCCGGGCGGCCAGGCCCGCCGCTACGGCCCGCTGCGGGCTCCGGGGAGCACCGGACCCGGCGACACCTACGGGTGATGTACCTCACGTCGGGCGTCCGGCCCGGCGTGCCGCCGTACCCCCGTCCACAGGTGTGGATCACCGCTGCGGGGTGCCCCGGAACCCCCGGCGACCGGCCTCGGATCGCCATCTGACCCGTCGGTAGCCACGGGTTGACGGCTCGAAGCGCTGAGTGCCGCTGTGAGCCGCTTGGAGCCCCCTTCCGTATATCGGTACCCGGCGGAGACCGGTTGAGGGCGGCACATGGGAGCTCAGGTGCCCGCAAACCCCCATCGATGTCAGTGCTACCGGTAGACTGGAAGACAATCCCGCCCCAACGTGGGGACCGCCCGGGAAAAGCTGAGCAACGCTGATCAAGGCTTACCAACGCAACATGCCGCAGCCGCTCCGGCAACCTGCCGACGAGCCCGGCTCGTGCTGTGCCAGAAAGGGCGCTTCGTGGCCGATTCCGGCAACCCCAACGAGAACATCCCGTCCACCGATGCCGGCGTGAACGCCGAGGCCACGGAGTCCGCCGCGGCCTCCGCGTCCTACGACGCCAGCGCCATCACCGTGCTCGAAGGGCTGGACGCGGTCCGCAAGCGGCCCGGCATGTACATCGGCTCCACGGGCGAGCGCGGACTGCACCACCTGGTGTACGAGGTCGTCGACAACTCGGTCGACGAGGCGCTGGCCGGTTACGCGGACACCATCGACGTGACGATCCTCGCCGACGGCGGCGTGCGCGTCGTCGACAACGGCCGTGGCATCCCGGTGGGCATCGTGCCCTCCGAGGGCAAGCCGGCCGTCGAGGTCGTGCTCACCGTGCTGCACGCGGGCGGCAAGTTCGGCGGCGGCGGGTACGCCGTCTCCGGCGGTCTGCACGGTGTCGGTGTGTCCGTCGTCAACGCGCTGTCCACCAAGGTCGCCGTCGAGGTGAGGACCGACGGCCACCGCTGGACGCAGGACTACAAGATGGGCGTCCCGACGGCGCCGCTGGTCAAGCACGAGGCGGTGCAGGAGACCGGTACGTCGGTCACCTTCTGGGCCGACCCGGAGATCTTCGAGACCACCGAGTACTCCTTCGAGACGCTGTCCCGGCGTTTCCAGGAGATGGCGTTCCTCAACAAGGGCCTGACGATCCGGCTCACCGACGAGCGCGAGTCGGCGAAGGCCACGAGCGGCGCGGACGAGGCGGGTGCGGACGAGAAGGCCGAGGTCAAGACCGTCACGTACCACTACGAGGGCGGCATCGTCGACTTCGTGAAGTACCTCAACTCCCGCAAGGGAGAGGCGGTGCACCCCACGGTCGTCTCGCTGGAGGCCGAGGACAAGGACAAGAGCCTGTCCCTCGAGGTCGCCATGCAGTGGAACAGCGGCTACACCGAGGGCGTGTACTCCTTCGCGAACATCATCCACACCCACGAGGGCGGCACGCACGAGGAGGGCTTCCGCGCGGCCCTCACCAGCCTCATCAACAAGTACGCGCGCGACAAGAAGCTGCTGCGCGAGAAGGACGACAACCTCACCGGTGACGACATCCGTGAGGGTCTGACCGCGATCATCTCGGTCAAGCTGAGCGAGCCGCAGTTCGAGGGCCAGACGAAGACCAAGCTGGGCAACACGGAGGCGAAGACCTTCGTGCAGAAGGCGGTCTACGAGCACCTCAACGACTGGCTGGACCGTAACCCGGTCGAGGCCGCGGACATCATCCGCAAGGGCATCCAGGCGGCCACCGCGCGCGTGGCGGCCCGCAAGGCCCGTGACCTGACCCGGCGCAAGGGGCTGCTGGAGTCGGCGTCGCTGCCGGGCAAGCTGGCCGACTGCCAGTCCAACGACCCGGCCAAGTGCGAGATCTTCATCGTCGAGGGCGACTCCGCCGGCGGCTCGGCCAAGTCCGGCCGGAACCCGCAGTACCAGGCGATCCTCCCGATCCGCGGCAAGATCCTGAACGTGGAGAAGGCCCGGATCGACAAGATCCTCCAGAACCAGGAGATCCAGGCGCTGATCTCGGCCTTCGGCACGGGTGTGCACGAGGACTTCGACATCGAGAAGCTCCGCTACCACAAGATCATCCTGATGGCGGACGCCGACGTCGATGGCCAGCACATCAGCACCCTGCTGCTGACCTTCCTGTTCCGCTTCATGCGGCCGCTGGTCGAGGCCGGGCACGTGTACCTGTCCCGCCCCCCGCTGTACAAGATCAAGTGGGGCCGTGACGACGTGGAGTACGCCTACTCGGACCGCGAGCGCGACGCGCTGATCGAGATGGGCCGCCAGCGTGGCAAGCGCGTCCGCGAGGACTCGATCCAGCGCTTCAAGGGTCTCGGCGAGATGAACGCCGAGGAGCTGCGCGTGACCACCATGGACCAGGAGCACCGGGTCCTCGGCCAGGTCACCCTGGACGACGCCGCCCAGGCCGACGACCTGTTCTCGGTCCTCATGGGCGAGGACGTCGAGGCCCGTCGCCAGTTCATCCAGCGCAACGCCAAGGACGTCCGCTTCCTCGACATCTGAGTCGGTCTCAGCTGACCGCACCAGGAAGGATCTTCACCAGCAATGGCCGACGAGAACACTCCCGTCACCCCCGAAGAGGGCGGCGAACTCGTGATGCGTGTCGAGCCCGTCGGGCTTGAGACGGAGATGCAGCGCTCGTACCTGGACTACGCGATGTCCGTCATCGTGTCCCGTGCGCTGCCCGACGTCCGGGACGGTCTCAAGCCCGTCCACCGCCGTGTGCTGTACGCGATGTACGACGGCGGCTACCGCCCCGAGCGCGGCTTCTACAAGTGCGCCCGTGTCGTCGGCGACGTCATGGGCAACTACCACCCGCACGGTGACTCCTCCATCTACGACGCCCTGGTGCGCCTCGCCCAGCCGTGGTCGATGCGGATGCCGCTGGTGGACTCCAACGGCAACTTCGGCTCCCCGGGCAACGACCCCGCGGCGGCCATGCGCTACACCGAGTGCAAGATGGCGCCGCTGTCGATGGAGATGGTCCGGGACATCGACGAGGAGACCGTCGACTTCACGGACAACTACGACGGCCGCTCCCAGGAGCCGACCGTCCTGCCGGCCCGCTTCCCGAACCTGCTGATCAACGGCTCGGCCGGTATCGCGGTCGGCATGGCCACCAACATCCCGCCGCACAACCTGCGCGAGGTCGCGGCCGGCGCCCAGTGGTACCTGGAGAACCCCGAGGTCTCGCACGAGGAGCTGCTGGACGCGCTCATGGAGCGCATCAAGGGCCCCGACTTCCCGACCGGCGCCCTGGTGGTGGGCCGCAAGGGCATCGAGGAGGCGTACCGCACCGGGCGCGGCTCCATCACGATGCGCGCGGTGGTCGAGGTCGAGGAGATCCAGGGCCGCCAGTGCCTGGTGGTGACCGAGCTGCCGTACCAGGTGAACCCGGACAACCTGGCGCAGAAGATCGCCGACCTGGTGAAGGACGGCAAGATCGGCGGCATCGCGGACGTCCGCGACGAGACCAGCTCGCGCACCGGCCAGCGCCTGGTGATCGTCCTGAAGCGGGACGCGGTCGCCAAGGTCGTGCTGAACAACCTGTACAAGCACACGGACCTCCAGACGAACTTCGGCGCCAACATGCTGGCGCTGGTCGACGGCGTGCCGCGCACCCTGTCCCTGGACGCGTTCATCCGCCACTGGGTGACGCACCAGATCGAGGTCATCGTCCGCCGGACCCGGTTCCGGCTGCGCAAGGCCGAGGAGCGCGCCCACATCCTGCGCGGTCTGCTGAAGGCCCTGGACGCCATCGACGAGGTCATCGCGCTGATCCGGCGCAGTGAGACCGTCGAGATCGCGCGCAGCGGCCTGATGGGCCTCCTGGAGATCGACGAGATCCAGGCGAACGCCATCCTTGAGATGCAGCTGCGCCGGCTGGCGGCCCTGGAGCGGCAGAAGATCGTCCAGGAGCACGACGAACTCCAGGCGAAGATCAACGAGTACAACGAGATCCTCGCCTCGCCGGTGCGCCAGCGCGGGATCGTCAGCGAGGAGCTGGCCGCGATCGTCGAGAAGTACGGCGACGACCGCCAGACCAAGCTGATCCCGTACGAGGGCGACATGTCCATCGAGGACCTGATCGCCGAGGAGGACATCGTCGTCACCGTCACGCGCGGCGGCTACGTCAAGCGGACGAAGACGGACGACTACCGGGCGCAGAAGCGCGGCGGCAAGGGCGTGCGCGGCACGAAGCTGAAGGAAGACGACATCGTCGACCACTTCTTCGTCTCCACCACGCACCACTGGCTGCTGTTCTTCACCAACAAGGGCCGGGTGTACCGGGCGAAGGCGTACGAGCTGCCCGAGGCCGGCCGGGACGCGCGCGGCCAGCACGTGGCGAACCTGCTCGCCTTCCAGCCGGACGAGGCGATCGCCGAGATCCTGGCGATCCGTGACTACGAGGCGGCGCCGTACCTGGTGCTGGCCACCAAGTCGGGGTTGGTCAAGAAGACGCCACTGAAGGATTACGATTCGCCTCGCTCCGGCGGTGTCATCGCCATCAACCTGCGGGAACGCGAGGACGGTTCGGACGACGAGCTGATCGGCGCCGAGCTGGTCTCGGCGGACGACGATCTGCTGCTGATCAGCAAGAAGGCACAGTCGATCCGGTTCACCGCCTCGGACGATTCCCTGCGCCCGATGGGCCGCGCCACCTCCGGCGTCAAGGGGATGAGTTTCCGGGAGGGCGACGAGCTTCTCTCGATGAATGTGGTGCGACCCGGTACGTTCGTGTTCACTGCCACCGACGGTGGGTACGCGAAGCGGACCGTCGTCGACGAGTACCGCGTCCAGGGCCGCGGCGGCCTCGGCATCAAGGCCGCCAAGATCGTGGAGGACCGTGGTTCGCTCGTCGGCGCGCTGATCGTCGAGGAGAACGACGAAATCCTCGCGATCACCCTCTCCGGCGGTGTGATTCGCACGCGAGTCAGCGAGGTCAGGGAGACGGGCCGTGACACCATGGGCGTCCAACTGATCAATCTGGGCAAGCGCGATGCCGTGGTCGGTATCGCACGTAACGCCGAAGCGGGGCGCGAGGCGGAGGAAGTCGACGGCGACGTGGCCGTGGACGAGACCGCCGAGGGTGCCGCGATCACCGGCACGGACGAGGGTGAGGCACCCTCGGCCGAGTAGCACGAGGAGTGAGTCAGCGTGAGCGGAGCCACGGGCGCCGGATCGGCCGGTACCTCCACGGGTACGGAAACGGACGGCGGCGGCCGTGGCTCCGCCGCGAACGCGCTGCCCGCGGGGAATGCGCCCGCCGGTGGTGCGCACGACCCGCAGACGACGAACCTGAAGCCGGTGAAGGTGTCCGAGACGGACTCTTCCCGTACGTCTGGATCCCAGGGGGGAACTGTGACGGACACCCGAGGCCCGGCCGCGTCCGGTGAGGCGCGGCCGGCGTCGCCGCTTCCCGGGGAGCGGCGCCCGGAGCAGGCCGACGGGCCCTACCACCCGCCGCAGGCCTATCCGGCGCAGGCGCCCGCCGGCGCGACGCGCAAGCCGCGCACGGGTGTGCGGACGGCGCCGCGGACCCGCAAGGCGCGGCTGCGGGTGGCCAAGGCCGACCCGTGGTCGGTGATGAAGGTCAGCTTCCTGCTCTCCATCGCGCTCGGCATCTGCACGGTCGTCGCCTCGGCGGTGCTGTGGATGGTCATGGACGCGATGGGCGTGTTCTCGACGGTCGGCGGCACGATCTCGGAGGCGACCGGCTCGAACGAGGCGAACGGCTTCGACCTCCAGGCGTTCCTGTCGCTCCCCCACGTCCTGACGTTCGCGGCGATCATCGCGGTCATCGACGTGGTCCTGGCCACGGCGCTCGCGACGCTCGGCGCGTTCATCTACAACCTCTCCGCGGGGTTCGTGGGCGGGATCGAGCTGACGCTGGCGGAGGACGAGTGACCCGTGGACCAGCGGCGTTCCGACGGTCCCCCGACAACCGATTTTGGGACTGACGCGGTCGTGCGCTAATCTTCAGGAGTCAGCGCGCGGGACACACACCGCAGAGCGCGGCGGGGCTATAGCTCAGTTGGTTAGAGCGCATCCCTGATAAGGATGAGGCCACAGGTTCAAATCCTGTTAGCCCCACCAGCGAGAAGACCCCCGGTCCAGCAGGACCGGGGGTCTTCTGCTGTTCGGGGGTGGCGGGGGTTCGGGGCAAGAAAAAGGCCCGACCGCTGGCGACGGGGGATGCACCAGCGATCGGGCTATGGCCAAGGGTAACAAGGTTGTCGGTTGTGTGGGGCCAAGTACGGGGGGAATCCCGCAGGTTGGCCGATCATCGACCGCACGGGGGGTCGTAGCCCAGGCGCGGCAGGTACTCGTGCCAGCGCTGGGGGGTCAGGACTCCTCGCGTGACCGAGCAGATGTGCCGGATCGCCGTGTCGGCGTCCAGGCTCCACAGCCGGACCGTGTCGGCGCCGCTGGAGACGCCCAGGACGTGGCTCTCGGGGCTGAAGATGAGGAAGTTGCCGGTCTTGGCGTTGGGGCTCATCGACTGGCCGATGGGGGTCGCCGAGGCGGGGTCGGTGACGTTCCACAGGCGGACCGTGTTGTCGCTGCCGCCGCTGGCCAGGGTGTCGCCGCCGGCGCTGAACGTCAGGGACGTGACCGCCTCGGTGTGGCCGGTGAGCGGCTTGCCCAGGGGTTCGGCGTGCGCGGGGTCGCTGGTGTTCCACAGGCGGACGGTGTCGTCGTCGCTGCCGCTGGCCAGCGTGCGGCCGTCCGGACCGAAGGCGAGCGCGTTGACCGGGCCGGAGTGGTCGGTGAGCGGCGTGCCCAGCGGGCGGGTGTGCGCGCGGTCGGTCACGTTCCACAGCCGGATCGTGCTGTCCGCGCTGCCGCTGGCCAGCGTGTGGCCGTCCGGGCTGAAGACGAGGCTGTTGATGTAGCCCCGGTGGCCGGTGAGGGGGCTGCCGAGCGGGGCCGGGCGGCCCGGGTCGGTCACGTCCCACAGCTGGACGGTGCGGTCGTCGTAGGCGGTGGCCAGGGTGCGGCCGTCCGGGCTGTAGGCGAGCGCGTCGGAGCCCATGAAGCGGGTGCGCAGGTGCAGCGGCGGGCCGGCGGCGACCGGGTGGGCGGGATCGGTGACGTTCCACAGGTGGACCGTCCGGACGCCGGTGAGGACGGCGAGCGTGCGTCCGTCGGGGGAGAACATCAGGGAGCGCTCGTCGCCGTCGGCCCGCATGAACGGCTCGCCGAGCAGAACGGGCCGGCCGGGCCGCGTCACGTTCCACAGCCGCAGCCTGCCGTCCCGGGCGGCCGTGGCCAGCACCCGGCCGTCCGGGCGGAACGCTCCGCTCCGGCCGATCATGTCCGAGGTCGGGACCGACCACAGGCGCACCTTGCCGTCCCCGCTGCCGGTGGCGAGGGTACGGCCGTCCGGGCGGAACCCCAGGGCGTACATCTCACCGCTGCTCCCCGCCAGCGGCTCGCCGACCTGGGACGGGGAGCCCGGGTCGCTGACGTTCCACAGGCTCGCCGTGCTGTCCGCGCTCGCGGCGGCGAGCCGGACGCCGTCCGGGCTGAACGCCACCGACCAGACCGGGCCGGTGTGGCCGGTCAGCGGCGAGCCGACCGCCGCGGCGCGGGCGGGGTCGGCCACGTCCCACAGCCGGATGGTGTCGTCCGCGCTGCCGCTGGCCAGGGTGCGCCCGTCGGGGCTGAAGGCCACCGAGTGCACGAGGTCCGTGTGCCCCCGCAGCGTCCTGACCGGCTGCGGCCGGCGCGGCGCGGAGACGTCCCACAGCCGGATCGTGTCGTCGTCGCCGCCCGTCGCGAGCGTCCGCCCGTCCGGGGCGAACGCCACACAGCGCACCGCGGCGCCGTGCCCGCGCAGGGTGGCGAGGGCACCGGGCCGGCGCGGGTCGGTGACGTCCCACAGCCGCACGGTACGGTCCTCGCCGGCCGTCGCCAGCGTGCGCCCGTCGGGACTGAAGGCCACCAGGTAGATCGTGCCCTGGTGGCCGGCGAGCGGCGTGCCCAGCGGGCGGGCGTGCGCG
Organism: Streptomyces canarius; assembly: GCF_014650735.1. Lineage (NCBI taxonomy): Bacteria > Bacillati > Actinomycetota > Actinomycetes > Kitasatosporales > Streptomycetaceae > Streptomyces > Streptomyces canarius. The sequence continues at coordinate 118,457 of NZ_BMVN01000013.1, read as the reverse complement.
GGGTCGGACACGTCCCACAGCCGGACCGTGCCGTCGTCGCCGGCGCTGGCCAGGGTGCGGCCGTCCGGGCTGAAGACGGCACTGCTCACCCAGCTGGTGTGGCCGGTCAGGGGCGCGCCGAGCGGGGCCGGGCGGTTCGGGTCGGTCACGTCCCACAGCCGGACCGTGCGGTCGTAGCCGGCCGTCGCCAGCGTGTTGCCGTCCGGGCTGAAGGAGGTGAGGTAGACGGCGCCGGTGTGGCCGGACAGCGGGGTGGCCAGCGGCGCGTTCACGATCGAGATCAGACGGCTGTACGTGCCCTCGTCGCCGGGGCGGAGCTGGTGCGCGACCAGGTCGAGCTGGGCGGCCAGGGACGGATCGGTGTGCTGGACCCGGTCGGCCTCGGCGAGCACCTGCTCGAACACGGCGTCGTCCCGCTGCTTCCAGGCGATCACCGCCGTACCGGCCGCGAGCACGGCCAGCGCCACCAGCGCCGCGACCGCGGCCCGGCTCAGCCACACCGAGCGCTTGCGCAGCCGCACCGAGGCGGCCAGGAACTCCACCGCGCTCCGGGTCAGGTACGTGTCCCCGGCCGACCGGGCCCAGCCGCGGGCCTGCTCCAGCCGCGACCCCCGGTACAGCAGCGAGCTGTCCCGGCCCGAGTCCTCCCAGGCCCGGCCGTCCTCCTCCAGCCGCTGGCGCAGCAGATGGTCGCCCCGGCCCTCGTCGATCCAGTGCCGCAGCCGGGGCCAGGCGTGCAGCAGCGCCTCGTGGGTGATCTCCACGGTGTCCGCGTCCAGCGTCACCAGCCGGGCCCGCACCAGGGCCTCCAGCGACTCCTCCGTCTTGCCGGGGTCCGACGACTCCTCCGCCAGCTGCCGCCGGGTGCCGCGCCGGCGGGTGGCCTGGGTGTCCTCGCCCAGCCGGACCAGCCGCAGCAGGAGCAGCCGGGCGGCGGCACGGGCCGCCGGGTCCAGCCGGGACCAGGCGCGCTCGGCGGTCGCCGCGACCGCGCCCTGGATGCCGCCCGCCGCGCGGTAGCCGGCCAGTGTCAGCCGGCCGGCCTTCCGGCGCTGCCAGGTGGCCAGCAGGGCGTGCGAGAGCAGCGGCAGCACGCCCGCGTCGTGCGCGCCGCGCGGGCCGTCGGCGCTCACCTCGCGCACGATCAGCTCGGCGAGGCCCGGCTCCAGCTCCAGCCCCACCGCCTTGGCCGGACCGGTCACCGCCTCGCGCAGTTCGGTGCTGGTCAGCGGGCCGAGCACCATGTGCCGGTGCTGGAGCGCGTCGGCCAGTTCCGGGTAGCCGAGGCACTGCTCGTAGAAGTCGGCTCGGATGCCGAGGACGACCCGGACGGGCGCGGATCCGGCGGCGCCGGGGGGCGGGGTGCAGGCGGCGTGCAGGAAGTGGACGAAGACGCGCCGGTCCGCCTCGTCGGCGCAGAGGGTGAACGCCTCCTCGAACTGGTCCACGATGACGACCGGCCGGTCGTCCGGGCCCGTCGCGCGGTCCGCCCAGGCCGCGACCGCCTCGCGTACGGCCCGGGTGATGTGCGGGGCGTCGCAGCCCGGCAGCGCCGGGTTCCGTGCCGCCTCCCGCTCGGCCCTGCGGGCGTCGGCGGCGACGGCGGCGAGACCGGGGACCCGGCGGACCAGCTCGCCCAGCGGATCGGCACCGGGGACGAACTGGAGGACGGGGCCGGGCGGGTCGGCGGGACGGTCGCCGGTGTCATCGGTGGAAGGGTCACCGGGGTGGTCGGTGGAAGGGGTACCGGGCTGGTCGGAGTGGTCCGGGGGCGGAGGTGCGGGGAACTGGGCGGGGGGCTCTCCGGTGGGTGCCCCCTCCCGCCGGGGAGGGACCGTCCCGTCGGCTGCCGACCCCTTGCCGCCCGCGCCCGCGTTCCCGGCCCCGCCATGAGCCCCCGTGCCGTAAGCCCCCGCACCCGCGTCCCCAGCTCCGGCGTGATCCCCCGCGCCCAGGGCCCCGCCCCGGACCGCCGGGACCAGGCCGGCGTTCAGCAGGGAGGACTTTCCGGCTCCCGAGGCGCCGACCAGCATGACCAGACCGCCGGACCGCTCGGCCGCGCGGAGCTGGGCGACGAGGGCCTTCGTGCTCCGCTCCCGGCCGAAGAACCACCGGGCGTCCTCCCGCCGGTACGGGGCCAGCCCCCGGTACGGACACACGCCACCGGCGACGGGCGGGGCCTGGGCCGGTGGCCGCCGGTTCTCCTCCGAGGGCGGCGCGGGCCGGTCGCCGGCCGGTCCGGCCACCGCCAGCTCCCACAGCCGCTGCCAGTGGGCGAGGTCGTACAGGCCGGCGGAGACCGGGGCGGGACGCAGCCGCCGCGCGTCCGGGATCAGGATGTGCAGGACCGCCGCGAGGGCGGCGAACTGGGCCGGTACGTTCCTGGCCCGGCGCCAGTCGCTGATCCGCTGCGCGGACACCCGTACCGGCCGGCCGCGCTCATCGATCCGCTGGAGCCGTACGACCGCTTCCGAGACGCTCTTGAGGGGAGGATTTCCGGCCTCCTTGTACAGCAGCGCGAGGCGCTCGGCGAAGGCTGTGCGTGCCCCTGAGTCGGAACTCAAGGTCCCACCCCTTACTTTCCTCCGCGTGTGACGTCCGGACCGGAAAACTCACCTTATACGCCTGACCTGCGGTTAAGGGCCGGACCGGAGACCGGAACCTCCTCCGCGGTGGCGACAGATGGCAGGATCCGAACCCGGTAGCGGACCCGTCACACACCGTCCGGACAGGCCACCGGCCCAGCGCTCGGAGAGACAGCCCATGGCACCGAACGTTCTCGGTCAAAGTCGGCCGCCTCGCACCGCGCCGCGCCGACCCGCGCGCAGCCCCGGAAGCCGTCCCCGTTCTTCGACCCGCGCCGCCCCGCCGACTTGGCGCGGGTCGAAAGCCCCGCACCGTTCGGCACCGGTCCTCACAGGGGAGGGACCGGTGCCGAACGGGCGGGAACCTGGCCATCTGACGGTACGTCGGCTACGGTCGGCTCGCCCGCCGTTCCCGAAGGGGTGAGTGCCATGGAGATGCAGCGTCCCCGGTGCCCGCGACCGCCTGGCGAACCACGCTGGGTCGCGATGTTCCACGAGCCCGCCCGGGACTCCTGGACAGTGGGCGCGCAGTCCCCGTACCGGGCTCCCGTGCTGTACGCCGTCGACGACATGACCCGGACCGCGCGGGCGCGCGGGGACGAGGTGACGGTCGCGCTCTGGGGCCCCGAGGACGGCGCCTGGCACCTCTTCGACACCCCGTCCGCCAAGGCCCCCGCCCCCGCACCGCAGCGGCCCGTGCCCGGCTCACCGGAACCGGCCCGGCTCGCGGAACGCATGACGGACCGCCGGCACCAGGTGCTGATGGCCGGGCTGGGCAAGGCGGGCCTGTACGACCTGGGTCCCGAGGACGACGAGGCGGTCCGCACCCTGGCCGACCGGCTCGACGAACCGACGGTCCGCCGGGTGGCCCACTGGCTGGCGGAGGCGGGCGGGCAGCGGTAGTCGCGAGCCGGCCCGGTGGTCCGGTTCAGGAGGCGCGCGGCCGGGCAGTGACGTCCTGAAGAACGCCGGAAGGTCACCGCCCACGACTGGAGGACGGATGAAGGTCTCCGTCGACCGCTCCCTGTGCTACGGCTCCGCCGAGTGCGCGCACCGGGCGCCGGCCGTGTTCGCGTTCGAGGACGGGTACGGCGTCGTACGGCCCGGCGGAGCGGACGCGGCCGAGGACCCGCCGGTCCGGGAGGCGATCCTGGAGGCCGCCGAGAAGTGCCCGTCGCAGGCGATCGTCCTCACCGAGTAGTGCGGCGGACCTCACCTGGCAGACCTCACCGAGCGGCGGAAGGAGCCGGTGGATAGGTCCAGCCGAAGGCGGCGAGCGCGCGCGCCCGGGCCTCCGCGACGGCCATGCGGGCCGCGCGCTCGGCGGGGTCGACATGGGCCGCCTGCCCCGTGACCTGGCCCTCCCACTTGCGGTACAGCAGACCGGGCTCCGCCGAGAACCAGCCGCGGCTCACCGCGTCCAGCGCCAGCAGCAGGCCGGTGTCCTCCGAGGCCGGCAGCGCCATCCAGCCGCCCAGCGCGGTGAGCAGTTCCCGCCGCACGCACAGGCCCGCCGGGTGGACCGGGGCCAGGAAGCCGTTCCGCTTCCAGCGGTCGAGGACGGTACCGCGCTCGATCGGGCCTTCGTCGGGATCGCCGGGGAAGGCGGCCGTGGAGCCGTCGGGCAGCAGGTCGAGGACGCGACACGTCGTCCAGCCGACGGTGTGGTCCGCCTCCAGCACGGCCAGGTCGCGGGCGAGCGCGCCCGGCATGAGCTGGTCGTCGGCGTCGAGCACCTTGACGTACGCGCCCCCGGCGCGTGCCAGCGCGATCGTCCGGGCGACCCCGGGCCCGCCCGGCCGGCCCTGGCGGAAGCTCACGCGGGCGTCGTCCGGGACGTGGGGGCGGACCGCGTCCGTCGTGCCGTCCTCCTGGACGACCCACTCCCACTCCCAGCCGGCGGGCAGCCGCTGTGCGCACAGCGACGTGTACGCGTCCGCCAGGAACCGGGCGGACGGGCCGTGGACAGCGGTGACTACGGTGACGCGCCGGTTCACGGCAGCGCTCACCACCTTTCCGTGGGGTGCGGGTCGTTGCCGTACGAGGATGACCTACCGGGAAACGCGCGAGACCCCCGGCCGAACCCGGCCGGGGGTCTGTTCGTGTCGACTGGTGCGTACGCAAGTCGCCGTGCGGTCGAGACGTTGCGGTACTGCGGTGGGGGAGGATCAGCAGTCGAGGGAGTCCGAGAGGTGCTGGTCGTGGGTCCTGGTCTCCGTCTGCTCCGGTACCCGCGGCTGCGATTCCGTCTGTGTCCCGTCGAGGGTGTCGAGGGCGCGGTGCCGGCAGCTCGGTGTCTTGCCGTGGGCCTCGGCCCGGATCCGCTGCTTCATCGTGGGGGGCAGGGCCCTGGCATGGGACCAGGCCCAGTGGCGCATCGCCGGGATCGTCGGGGTGGTGCGGTGCGCGGTGCCGGTGCCGGTGCTCGGGGTCTCGGTCCGGGGTGCGGCCGCGGCGGCGGTCGTGGTGGCGGCGGAGACGAGTCCGAGCGCCGTGCACAGCGCGAGGAAGGTGGTGACGATGGCGGTCCACAGCTTCATGACCTTGTTCTGGGCGGTCATGGCCCCTCACTTTCGGGTTGGGCGATTTGCGTACTTTCCTCATGATGTGTATGTGGGCCGGGAAGTGGTGGACCGACGCCCGTGGCGCGTCGATGTTCAGATCAACACCACTCGGACGGGTGCACGGGGGAGGGGAACCTGTGCCGCTGCCGAGGCGGCAGTCCGGGCCCCGACGCAGGTCACCGATCGATATCGGTCGGTGTGTATAGTCGGGCGCCAGAGGTCCCCTACGTCAAGGAAAGACGAGGTCGCGCGGTGAAGAAGCTGCTCCTGGTCGCACTGGCCGCCATCGGCGGGCTCCTCGTGTACCGCCAGATCCAGGCGGATCGCGCCGAGCAGGATCTGTGGACGGAGGCGACTGACTCCGTGCCCACGGGTTCGTGAGTCCCGATACCCGATCTGTACCGACCCCGGCCGCCTGCGCGGTCGGGGTTTCGTGTTTCCCGGCCGTGCCGCGCGGTCCCCTGCTTCGTGTTGCGGGGTCCCGGCGGGTGCGGTAGACGGGGCGGGGCGACCGGGGCCGGACGGTGCCGGGCGTTTCGGACGGGCGTACGCGTTGCCCGGATGGCGCAGCGGCGGCCGGGGCAGGATGGGCCTGCGGTCCGCCGGTCCGGTGCGGCCGTCCGACGACTGGGGGTGTGGCGCGTGCGGGGCCGAGGGGGTGGTACGGCGGTGGGGGCCGGGTCAGCCGGGTGGCCGGCGCGGGTACGGGCGCGGGTGGGGGCGCGGCGGCGGGCCGTCCTCGCCCGGGGTGCCGTGATCGGCCTGCTGCTGGGACTCTCCGCGGCCCTCGCTCCGCCGACCCCCGCCCCCGCTCTGCCGGCCGGTGCCGGGACCGCCGCCGACGCGCGCCCGGGGTCGTACACCTTCACCCCCGGCGCCCGGACCGTCGTGGGCACGAAGGGCACCACGGACGCCGCCCTGCTCGACCCCCGCCACACCTACCGCAGCTCCCTGCCCCGCAACGGCAGGCTCTACTACCGCCTGCGCCTGAGCGCCGCGGACACGGCGTACGTCCCCGTCACCGCCGTACCACCGGCGGACGCCACGGTCTCCGCCACCGACGGCATCCGCGTCTCGCTCCGGGACGCCAACGGCGGCTCCTGCTTCTACGCCTCCGCCCGCATCGGCGCCGGGCTCAGCCCGCGCCCGGTCACGGCCCTGGCCCAGCGCGAGGCCGGCAAGGCGCTGTGCCAGGGCGCGGGGACGTACTACCTGCTCGTCGAACGCCTCGACGCCGAGGGCTCCGGCGCGGCGGCGACGTCCGAGCCGTGGGACCTGGAGATCGCGCCCGCCACGGAACCCGGCCTCGCCGAGGCCGGGCCCACCACCGCGCCGCGGACCTGGGACTCCGCCACACCGGAACCCCTCACCGGCACCCCCCGGGACCGCTCCGGCGGCACCGGATTCGCCACGGCGCGCCCGGTGGGCCAAGGGATCTGGCGCACCCGTCTCACCCCCGGCGAGACCCGGTTCTACGCAGTGCCGCTGGACTGGGGCCGGCAACTGCACGCCTCCGCCGGCCTGGACGGCGCCCCGGGCCACGGCTACGTCGGCGGCGCCCTGAACCTCTCCCTCTACAACCCCGTCCGCGACCACGTCGACGACGCCTCCCTCGGCTACACCGGCACCCCCAAGTCCGCCGCCCTCGCACCGCTCCCGCCGGTGGAGTACACCAACCGGTACGCCGTCCCCGCCGGGGTGACCTCCGTCCGCTTCGCCGGCGAGTACTACCTGGTCCTGCACCTCAGCGCGCGGCTGGCCGACACCTTCGGGCCGGGTCCGTTCGACGTGACCCTGCGGGTCCGGGTGCGCGGACAGGGGCAGGCAGGACCCGCGTACGCCGGCCGGCCCGTGCCGGACGACGTCTTCACGGTCACCGACGAGGACCGGGACGCCGCGCTGACCGGGAACACCGGGGGCGGGACCGGCGGCCGGGTGATGCGGCTGGTCGCCGTCGGCGGGATCGGCACGGGCACCGCGCTGCTGCTGGTCCTGGGCGGGTGGACAGTGGCGGCCCGGCGGGCTCACACCCGGGTCAACGCCCAGAAACCCACGGCGTAGCAGGCGAGCGCCAGCAGCAGGAGCGGGATCGCGGCCCTGGCGGGGGGACCGGGCCGTGGGGCCGCACGCCGCGCCCGACGCCCGCGGGCGCGGGCGGGGGTCCGGGGGGCGGGTGAGGGCGGCGGAACCTGTGGGTCGCGGGTGGTGTACGCGGCGGTGGCGGTATCGATCCGGGGGTCCGGAGCCGGAGCCGGAGCCGGGGCCGGCACGGGGGCCCGGGGCGGGAGCGGGTGGACCGGGACCTGTGGGGGCGGTGGCAGGCGGAAGCTCCCCGTGTCCGAGAGGGAACCGGTATAGGCGGGCGTCGAACGCTCCTCCACCGCCGAGCCCGCACCGGGGTCGGCCGGCCCGCCGTCGACACGCCCAACACCCCTGCTCCCCACGGGATCAGCCGCCGCACCGGACGCGTCCGTCCCGCCCGCAACCAGGTCCGACGCCACACCGGAAGCCCGCTGGAGGGGGCCGTCGGGGCCGAACCCGGGCGGGAGCGGGCCGAGTTGGTCGAAGATCTCGACGAGTTCGTCGTCGGGGCCCGGCTCCGGCAGGAGTTCGGCGGCGGCGGCGAGCGCCTTGCGCGCCCCCGTGGCGGTGCGGAACCGGTCCGCGGGATCGGGCTGGAGCAGTGTGGCGACGACCTGCCACAGCGGTTCCGGAATGCCCTGGGGCGGACCGGGCGTCCCGTGCTCCAGGAAGTACTGCACCAGCGCCTTGGCATCGGGCTTGGCGCCTTCGAGGAGGTACAGGGCGACCAGGCCGACGGCGAACAGGTCGGCCGGGAAGTCGGGTTCGGCACCCAGCATCTGCTCGGGGGCGAGGTAACCGGGCGTCCCCACCACGAGGTTGGTCTCCGTCAGCCGGGGTTCGCCGAGCCGCATGGCGATGCCGAAGTCGGACAGCCGCAGCCGGGGCCGGCCGGTGCCGGTGGCTTCGAGGAGCACGTTGGCGGGCTTGACGTCCCGGTGGACGACGTCCTCGGCGTGGACGGCGGCGAGCCCGGACAGCAACTGGTCCAGCAGCGTGCACACGAACACCGGCGGGAGGGGGCCGTAGTCGCCGACCAGGTGGACCAGGGAGCCGCCCGCGACCAGGTCCATGGTGAACAGCACCTTGTCGTCGTCGGCGGCCCAGCTCGCCGGGGCGAGGACGTGCGGGTGGTCGATGCGCAGCGCCTGCTCGCGGACGAAGCGGAGCAGGGAGTGGGCGTCGCGCTGCTGGAGGACCTTGGCGGCCACGTACCGCCGGCGGCGATGGTCCCAGGCACGCCACACGGCGCCCACACCACCACGTCCGATCGGGTCGGCCAGCTCGTACCGGCCGGCGAAGACCTCACCCATGGCAGCCGCCGCTCCTCCCCTGCTCCGACGAAGCGCCCCCGCGCCCCTGCCCCGCGTACCCCGTGCCCGCCCGGCCGGGACCCCCCGGCCCCGAACCGGCCGCGCGGTCAGCTCTGGTGGGACTGGTAGTGCGCGACGGCGTCGGAGGTGCGGCCGGCGCCGTAGACGCGGAGGAACTCCGCGAGTTCGGGATGGCTCGGGGCGAGGGTGTCCGCGGCGTCGATGATGTCACCCGCGGCGGCCACCGAGCGGAGCAGCGACTGGATCTCGCGCACCACCCGCTTGACCGTGGGCGCACCCGAACTGTTCGTCGTGTGCGTGGTGTTGCTGAGCACGGAGCCCCCCTGCGACCTCTTGATCTCGTCCATCCGCTCGGTCGCCTCGGCGGCGCTGACGCTGCCGTCCGCGACCTGGGACGCCAGTTCCTGCAACAGCTGCACCCGCTGGACCACCGCCGGATTGCCGATCTTCGCGCGCTGGCCGCTCATCAGCTGCGAGAGCATCGGCGCGGACAGGCCCAGAACCGCCGCGAGCCGGGCCTGGTTCAGCCCGAGATCGTCGATGAGCTTGCGGAAGAGCGCCCCCAACGGCTCCCCGTACCAGTTCCGCTGTAGCTCCCGCGCTCTGGCGGTGGCTTCCTGCTGTGCGGCGTCCATTGCGTCTCCCCATCGCTTCCCCTGAAAACCGCGGTTCGCTGTAGCGAACCACGTCGAGCATCTTACGGAGAGTGGTCATCCACGGGGACCCCCAATCTTTTTGCGGGATACGGGGGGTGACCCGGTACTCTGGTCTGCGGCGCCCGCCGGAACGTGATCCCTCCGGTCGGTCGCTCCTTCCCGGGGCCTTAGCTCAGTTGGTAGAGCGCCGTCTTTGCATGGCGGATGTCAGGGGTTCGACTCCCCTAGGCTCCACCCCAAAAAAAATGCCCCCTGATCTGCGGAAACGCAGTATCAGGGGGCATTTTCTTGCGCACGGAGGACCCTCCGGCCCGATGCACTCGCGGCCGAAGGGTCTCCTGGTGTGCGCTGATGCGGGCCCGGCGCTCAGACCTCGTCGTCGCGGTCCACGGCGTCTTCCTCCGCCTGCTTCGCCTGGACCTCGGGGTCCAGGCCCTGGGCTTCGCTGCCGTCCACGGACGTGATGCGCCCCTCGTCGGGGACCTCCGTCGCCGCGGGCGGTTCGACCAGCCAGTCGGGGTTGGCCTGCTTGTCCCACCACTTCCAGGCCGCGAAGGCACCGCCCGCCAGAGCGGTCAGCACCGCCACCACCTTCAGGGTGCGGCCGGCCCGGGACCGACGGGCGTTCCGCCGGGCCAGCTTCTGGATGTCCCGGGCCGAGACCTGACCGCGCAGCGCGGCCAGTGCTGCCGCACCGCGCGCGGCTGCCTCGTCGCGGACCGGAGCGGTCGCGGCCACGGCATGCTCGATCTTGGGACGTGAATAGGCGGCGGCCTGCCGGGCGGCCTTGCGGGTGCGGACGGCGGCTTCCTGCGCGGCCAGGTCCACCTTCGGCGGCACATGCGTGCGGGCTTGCTCCAGGCGCGGGGCGAGCCGGGCGTCGTACTGCACGCGGGCCTGTTCGGCGGCCTGCGACACCACGGGCGCCAGCCGTACGCGTGCCTCCTGCGCGTAGTGCGCGGCACGCTCCTTGGCCGTGTCGGCGTAGGGCGCCACCACTTCCGCGGCGTGCAGCACGCTGTCCTTCGCCGAGCCGGTCGCGGCGCGCACGCTGTCGATGCGGGTCACGGGTTCCTCCTCCTCGGTGGCGTACGGTATTTCGACTTTCCACCCTTTTACGGATCATGCCTGCCCGCGGCTGCTGTGGCATGTGCGGACGCGCATACGGGTGCCCATCGCTCCCTTTGGCCTGATCCTGGGCAACGGGGGGCTTGTGGTCGACACTGCCACGAATCACCGGCGCGCGCCGCCCGCCCCGCGGAAGTCACGGCCGCCCGGCGACGCGCGGACGGGACCGTGGAAGGATCGGAGGTGGAGCGGCGGACGACGACGACGGAAGGCAGATCGTGGCCGAGCAGCTGTATGCCACCCTGAAGACCACCCTCGGCGACATCGAGGTGCGGCTCTTCCCCCTCCACGCTCCCGTCACGGTCAGAAACTTCGTCGAGCTCGCCCGCGGCGAACGCGAATGGACACACCCGGGCACCGGCGAGCGGAGCAGAAACCCCCTCTACGACGGCACGGTCTTCCACTCCGTCATCAGCGGGTTCATGATCCAGGGCGGTGATCCCCTGGGCAACGGCCTCGGCGGACCCGGTTACGGCTTCGAGGACGAGTGTCGTCCGGACCTGGCCTTCGACACCCCGTACCTGATGGCCATGGCCAACGCCGGGCCGGGCACCAACGGCTCGCAGTTCTTCATCACCGTCACCCCGAGCACCTGGCTGAACGGCAAGCGCACCATCTTCGGCGAGGTCACCGACCCGGCCTCCCAGAAGGTGGTCGACGCCATCGCGAACGTGCCCACCGGGCGCAACGACCGCCCGCTGACCGACGTCGTCATCGAGACGGTGGTGGTGGGGGCGCGGGAGAAGTGAGGGGAACCAAACGCGCCGCTCGTCCGTAAGGATGGGCGGAGCAGGACGGTACCGTCAGGACGGACACGACGAGCAAGGGGATCCGATGGACCAGGCCGCAGGGAGCGCGCAGGACGCCGCCCGGAGCGTGCCGGTGTGCTACCGGCACCCGGACCGCGAGACCGGCGTGCGCTGCACCCGATGTGAGCGGCCCATCTGCCCGGAGTGCATGATCAGCGCCTCGGTCGGCTTCCAGTGCCCGGACTGCGTCCGCGAGGGCTCGGGCACGGGACACGCGCCGGCGGCGTCCCGGCCGCGCACGGTCGCCGGGGGCACGGTCACGGCCGACCCCCGCCTGCTCACCAAGATCCTGATCGGGATCAACCTCGCGGTGTTCATCGCCGTCCAGGCCGACAGCTCCCTCCTGGACCACCTGGTGCTCTACGGCGCCTGGCCCCCGAAGCCGTTCGCGCCGACCTCGGGCGTCGCCGGCGGCGAGTGGTACCGCTTCGTGACGTCGATGTTCGCGCACCAGGAGTACTGGCACATCGGCTTCAACATGCTGAGTCTGTGGTGGATCGGCGGCCCGCTCGAAGCGGCCCTCGGCCGGGCCCGCTACCTGGCGGTCTACTTCGTCTCCGGGCTGGCCGGCGGCGCGCTGACCTATCTGCTCACCTCCCCGCAGACCGCCTCGCTCGGTGCCTCGGGCGCGATCTTCGGGCTCTTCGGCGCGACCGCCGTGCTGATGCGCCGGCTCAACTACGACATGCGCCCGGTCATCGCGCTGCTGGTGATCAACCTGATCTTCACCTTCGGGTTCAGCAACATCGCCTGGCAGGCGCACATCGGCGGGCTCGTCGCCGGGGTCGTGACCGGGTACGCGATGGTCCACGCCCCGCGCGAGAAGCGGGCCCTGGTGCAGTACGGCACCTGTGCCGTCGTCCTGGTGCTGGCGGTGGCGCTGGCCCTGGTCAGGACCGCTCAGCTCACCTGATACCGAACCGTTGTCCACAGGCTGTGCCGGATCTTGTGCACGGCGTGCGGACACAGCTGCGCCCCCTGCCGCTCGGATGTGTTTTCGCAGGTCGGGCAGGGGGCGAACAGATGTATGGGGATCAGTGGACCGGTCACACCGGCGTCAACGCCCGATGAGTTATCCACAGATCGTAGTTTCTTTTCCCCAGGGGATTGTGGACAGCAGCCCTGGCCTGTGGATAACTCGGCGGATAGCCCTGGGCAGAGCTATTTCCACTGGGTGGAGACGCCGAAGCCGGCGGCGATGAAGCAGAAGCCGACGACGATGTTCCAGTTGTCCAGGCTGTCGACCGGCAGCGAGCCGTCGGTCACGTAGAACACGACGATCCAGGCCAGGCCGATGAGGAACATGGCCAGCATCACGGGCGCGACCCATGCGCGGTTGGTGAGCTTGATGGCCTGCGCCTGCTTCGCCGCCGGCGGCGTGTAGTCGGCCTTCTTGCGGATACGTGACTTCGGCACGAGGGTCTCTCCTGTCGATGCGCTGCGTGGCCGCGCAGGTAACTGGGTCGGGCTCGGGGCAGCGTACAAGGGGCCAACATGACGACTCTGTGTGCTCCCCCGGGCGTCCGTTAGCGTAGTGCTTCCGTGGCGCCGAAGGAGATAAGGGTACGTTGAGCAATTCTGCCGACTCCCCCGGGACGGGATCAACGGGTTCGGGCCCCGTCCGCCGACCGCGTGTGCGGCCCGTGCGGATCCTCACCGCCGCCGTCTTCGCGCTCGCCGGGCTCATCTTCTTCACGAGCTTCGACACGGCCAAGGGCACCGACATCCGTCAGGACGGCTCCCTGCTGAAGCTGTCCGACCTGATCCAGCAGCGCAGCCGCAAGAACAAGGAGCTGGACGAGTCCAACGCGACCCTGCGCGACAGCGTGGAGTCGCTGGCCGAGAGCGACGACGGCAGCACCAAGGCCGAGGACGAGAACCTCGGCCGGCTGGAGAAGAGCGCGGGCACCCGGAAACTGACCGGCAAGGCCGTCACCGTCACCCTGAACGACGCCCCGCCCAACGCCACCGCCAAGCTCCCCGGCTATCCCGAGCCGCAGCCCGACTACCTGGTCATCCACCAGCAGGACCTCCAGGCCGTGGTGAACGCGCTGTGGCAGGGCGGCGCCCAGGGCATCAAGGTCATGGACCAGCGGCTGATCTCCACCAGCGCGGTGCGCTGTGTCGGCAACACCCTGATCCTCCAGGGCCGCGTCTACTCACCGCCGTACAAGATCACCGCGGTCGGGGACCCGGACCGGCTGAAGCAGGCGCTCGCCGCGAGCAAGGCGATCCAGACGTACATGGTCTACGTCAATGTCTACGGCCTCGGCTGGAAAGTCACCGACGACGGGACGGTGACTCTTCCCGGCTACTCCGGCACAGTGGATCTGCACTACGCGAAGCCAGTGGGATAGACGTCCGTCCGGGAGCCGCCGGTGCGCGTGATCGTCAGGACCGTCAGCGAACTCTGCATCACCGTCGGCACCCTGATCGTGCTCTTCGTCGTGTATGTGATGTTCTGGACGGGTGTGCAGGCCGATCGGGTGATGGGCGACCAGATCGACCGGTTGCAGCAGCGGTGGTCCCGGGGGAGCGTCCAGCCGGAGCCCGTGGCGACACCTCGAACATATGAACCCGGTGCGCCCTTCGCGATCATGTACATCCCGCGGCTCGGTTCCACGTGGAACAAGCCGGTGCTGGAGGGTACGGGCACCGGCACCCTGAAGAAGGGTCTCGGGCACTACGCGCGCACCGCGCGGCTCGGCCGGAAGGGGAACTTCGCGGTGGCGGGGCACCGGCGGACGTACGGCGACCCGTTCAAGGACTTTCCCGAGCTCAGGCCGGGTGACGCGGTGGTGCTCACGGACGGGACCACCTGGTTCACGTATCGGATCGACAAAGGCCCGTACAAAACAGTGCCGACCGACGTCGAGGTGATCGACCCTGTTCCCCGTAAGTCCGGGTACACGCGTCCGGGCCGGTATCTGACGCTGACCACGTGCGATCCGGAATGGGGGCACAGCCACCGGCTGATCGTCTGGGCGCACCTGGATTCCACACAGCCTGTGGAGGCAGGCGAACCGAGGGCGCTGCGCCGTTAGTCTGGTGACGTACGGCGTGGGTCTGGTGCCGTAGGGGATACGGAAGGGACGGCAAGGGACGGCATGTACGGCTGGATCTGGCGGCATCTGCCGGGCAACGCGTGGGTGAAGGCCCTCATCTCCCTCGTCCTGGTCCTGGCCGTGGTCTACATCCTGTTCCAGTACGTCTTCCCGTGGGCCGAACCGCTGCTGCCCTTCAACGATGTGACGGTGGACAACCAGTGAGTGCGCGGATTCTCGTCGTCGACAACTACGACAGCTTCGTCTTCAACCTCGTCCAGTACCTGTACCAGCTGGGCGCGGAGTGTGAGGTCCTGCGCAACGACGAGGTGTCGACCTCGCACGCCCAGGACGGCTTCGACGGCGTGCTCCTGTCGCCCGGACCGGGGACCCCGCAGGAGGCGGGCGTGTGCGTGGACATGGTCCGGCACTGCGCGGCCACCGGGGTGCCGGTCTTCGGCGTGTGCCTCGGCATGCAGTCGATGCAGGTGGCGTACGGCGGTGTGGTCGACCGGGCGCCCGAGCTGCTGCACGGCAAGACCTCGCCGGTCGAGCACGAGGGCAAGGGCGTCTTCGCGGGCCTGCCCTCGCCCTTCACGGCGACCCGCTACCACTCGCTGGCCGCCGAGCCGGCCACGGTCCCGGCCGAGCTGGAGGTGACCGCCCGCACGCACGACGGCATCATCATGGGCCTGCGCCACCGCGACCTTCCGGTGGAGGGCGTGCAGTTCCACCCCGAGTCGGTGCTGACCGAGCACGGGCACCGGATGCTGGCCAACTGGCTGGCGGAGTGCGGCGACGACGGTGCCGTGGCGAGGTCGGCGGGGCTCGCCCCGGTGGTGGGCAGGGCCACGGCGTGACCGCGCTGCGCCCCGAGCGCGAGGACTTGTACGACGGCGAGAGACCGTACGAGTCCTCCGGCGGTGCGCGGCCGTACGGCGGGCGGCGGCAGGATCCGCCGACGGCTCCGATGCCCCGGCTGACCGAGGAGGGCCTCACGGCGCCGCCGCCTCCCGGCGAGGACCTCACGGCGGCTGCGGCCCTGCCTCGCGCCGACGAGGAGACGATGGCGCTGCGGATTCCGCGGCCGACGGGGTACGGCGCGCAGAGCGAGGCCGCACGGGCGGGCACAGGGGCCGCTGGAGCCTCCTCGGCCGCTTCGGTCACCCCGGTCGCACCCGGCGGCCGTGCGGCCCGGAGAAGGGCCGCCAAGCGGCGTGGCGGGCGGCACGGCGGGGTCAGGGACGCCCGCGAGCCGGCGGCCCCGCCCGCGGACCGGGACCCGCAGCGGCCCCTGAGCCGGGTGGAGGCCCGGCGGCAGGCCCGGCTGCGCAAGCCGAGCCCGGCGACCGTCGCGAGCCGGGCGATCGGCGAGGTGTTCATCACCACCGGCGTCCTGATGCTGCTGTTCGTCACCTACCAGCTGTGGTGGACCAACGTCCGCGCGCACGCGCAGGCCGGCAGCGAGACGCACCAGCTCCAGGACGACTGGGCCAACGGCAAGCGCAATCCGGGCGTCTTCGAGCCGGGGCAGGGCTTCGCCATCCTGCACATCCCGAAGCTGGACGTGGTCGCGCCCATCGCGGAGGGCGTCAGCAACAAGAGGGTGCTCGACAAGGGCATGGTCGGGCACTACGGCGAGGCCCCGCTGAAGACGGCGATGCCCGACGCCAGGACCGGCAACTTCGGCCTCGCCGCGCACCGCAACACGCACGGCGAGCCGTTCCGGTACATCAACAGGCTCAAGGCCGGGGACGCGGTCGTGGTCGAGACGCAGGACACCTACTTCGTGTACAAGGTGACCTCGATGCTCCCGGTGACCCCGCCGTCCAACACCAGCGTGCTGAACCCGGTCCCGCCGGGCTCCGGGTTCACCGGGCCCGGCCGGTACATCACCCTCACCACCTGCACGCCGGAATTCACCAGCAAGTACCGGTTGATCGTCTGGGGCAAGATGGTCCAGGAACGCCCGCGCAGCAAGGGCAAGCCGGACGCGCTCATCGAGTAGGGCTCACCGACCAAGGGCAGAGGACACAGTGGCAGCGACCGCCGACGAGACCGAAGAGACCACGGACGCGTCCGAACCGGAACCGGCTCCCCGCCGGCGCCCCGGCCGGATCGCGCTGGCGGTCAGCGTCTTCGGGGAACTCCTCATCACGGCTGGCGTGCTGCTCGGCCTGTTCGTCGTCTACTCGCTGTGGTGGACGAACGTGATAGCCGACCGCAAGGCGGACCGGCAGGCCGACAAGGTGCGCGAGCACTGGGCCGAGCCGCAGGAGTCCGGTCCCGGCGCGCTCGACACCAAGGACGGCATCGGGTTCCTGCACGTGCCCGCGATGCACAACGGCGAGGTGCTGGTCGAGAAGGGCACCGGAACGGACGTCCTCAACGACGGTGTGGCCGGCTACTACACGGACCCCGTCAAGGCCACGCTGCCCACCACGGGCAAGGCCGGCAACTTCGCCCTCGCCGCCCACCGGGACGGGCACGGCGCGAAGTTCCACAACATCGACAAGCTGAGGAAGGGCGACCCGATCGTCTTCGAGACGCGGGACGACTGGTACGTCTACAAGGTCTACTCGGTCCTCCCCGAGACCTCGAAGTACAACGTCAAGGCGCTCTCCGCCGTCCCCGAGGAGTCCGGCAGGAAGAAGCCGGGCCACTACATCACCCTGACGACCTGCACCCCCGTCTACACCTCCCGCTACCGGTACGTGGTGTGGGGGGAGCTGGTCCGGGTGGAGAAGGTGGACGCCGAGCGCACTGTGCCGAGGGAACTGCGCTGAGCATGCGGGTGGGCCCCTGCCGGGATGTCCCGGCAGGGGCCCACGTGTGTGCGGGGCCTGTCAGCCGCCGCCGCCGAAGAAGCCGCCGCCACCGTTGTCGCCGCCGTTGTTGCCGCCGGTGAAGTCCACGGTGGTCAGAACGATCTGCGTGCTGGCCGGGTCCGCCTGGGTGCCCTGCGGCGGGGTCTGCTGGATGACCCGTGCCTTGTCGTCGTTCGAGCCGCTGACCTGGATGTTCGTGAAGCCCTGCTGTTGCAGGATCTGCTGGGCCTGCTTCAGGGTCTGGCCCGTGACGTTCGGCACCGGCTTCTGCTGCGGTTGCTGCGCCTTGCCCACGTTGATCGCGATGGGCGTGTTCTTGGAGACCTGCTGGCCCGCCGACGGGTTGGTGTTCTGGACCTTGCCGTCCTGAGCCGGGTCCGTCACCGGGGTCTCGGTGCAGCTGGAGTTCGGCGCGAGGCCCTTGGCCTGGAGTTCGGCCTTCGCCTCGTCGCAGGACTTGCCGGTGACGTCGGGGACGGTCACCTTCTCCTCGGGCTTGGCGACCGTGAGGGTGATCGTGGTGCCCTTCTCCTTGCTGGAGCCGCCCTCCGGGTCCTGGCTGATGACGACGTCGGGCGTCTGGGTCGACACCTGGGTCTTCTTCTCGACCTCGAAGCCCTTCTCCTTGAGCTGGGCCTCGGCCTGGTCGAACTGGATGCCGCGCACGTCCGGCACGGGGACCTTGGGCGCGCCCGTGGAGATCACCAGGTTGACCGTGCTGTTCTTGTCGACCTTCTCGTCCGGCTGCGGGTCCTGTGAGCACACGTTGCCCGTGGCCTGGTCCTCGCAGGCCTTCTTGGTGACCGACACCTTGAGGTCGACGTTCGCGGCCATCTTGCGGGCCGTCTTCTCCGGCTGGCCCACGAACGACGGCACGGGCACCTTGCCGTCGCCCCCGCCGTTACCGCCGACCGCGTACATGCCGATCAGGATCGCGCCGACCAGGACCAGCAGGCCCGCGACCACCAGCAGGATCGTGGAGCTGTTGGACTTCTTCTGCTGGCGGCGGCGGTCCGGGCGATCGTCGTAGCCGTAGCCGCCGTCGTCGGGGTTCATCGGCGGCAGCATGGTGGTCGCCGCCGCGCCCGGCTCCGAGCGCATGGCGGTCGTCGCCTGGTCGTCGGGGTAGCCGCCGTAGCCGACGGCGCCCATCGCGGCGGTGGCGGCGACCGGCTGGCCGTCCAGGCACGCCTCGATGTCGGCGCGCATCTCGTCGGCCGACTGGTAGCGGTAGTTGGGGTCCTTGACCAGCGCCTTGAGGACGATCGCGTCCATCTCGGGCGTGATCTCGGGGTCGAAGACCGACGGGGGCTGCGGTTCCTCCCGGACGTGCTGGTAGGCCACGGCCACCGGGGAGTCGCCCACGAAGGGCGGCCGTACCGTCAGCAGTTCGTACAGGAGGCAGCCGGTCGAGTAGAGGTCCGACCGGGCGTCGACCTGCTCGCCCTTCGCCTGCTCCGGCGAGAGGTACTGGGCGGTGCCGATGACCGCCGCGGTCTGGGTCATGGTCATGCCGGCGTCGCCCATGGCGCGGGCGATGCCGAAGTCCATCACCTTGACCTGGCCGTTGCGGGTCAGCATGACGTTGGCCGGCTTGATGTCCCGGTGGACGATGCCGCTGCGGTGCGCGTACTCCAGGCCCTGGAGGATGCCGATGGTCATCTCCATGGCGCGCTCGGGCAGCAGCTTGCGGCCGGAGTGCAGCAGCTCGCGGAGCGTGGAACCGTCGACGTACTCCATCACGATGTACGGGATGGAGACCCCGTCGATGTAGTCCTCGCCCGTGTCGTAGACCGCGACGATCGCGGGATGGTTGAGCGAGGCGGCCGACTGGGCCTCCCGGCGGAACCGGGCCTGGAAGGACGGATCGCGCGCGAGGTCCGCGCGCAGCGTCTTCACCGCCACGGTGCGGCCGAGCCGGGTGTCATGCGCGAGGTAGACCTCCGCCATGCCACCGCGGCCGAGCACCTGGCCCAGCTCGTACCGGCCGCCGAGGCGACGCGGCTCTTCCATAGCTACCTACCAGCCCTCTCCGTCGGTCTCGGCCGCGCACCCCTGTGCGCGGCCGGAGGCTGCCGTCCGGGCCTACCGTACCCGGCTCGCTGTGTGTGACCTGGCCAAGCCCGTAACCCGATACAGGACCGGTATCGCAACGTGCGGCGATGTGAAGGGTGTGTGAGCGGCGTCACTCCCGGTGGCCGGCGGCGGTCACTTCTTGGAGTCGATGACCGCCTTCATGACGTCCTTCGCGATCGGCGCGGCCAGACCGCCACCGGAGATGTCGTCGCGGTTGGCGCTCTCGTCCTCGATCACCACGGCCACGGCGACCGGCGAGCTGCCGTCGCCGAGTTTGGCGTAGGAGATGAACCAGGCGTACGGGTTCTCGCTGTTCTCTACACCGTGCTGGGCGGTACCGGTCTTGCCGCCGACCGTGACGCCGTCGATCTTCGCCCGCGTACCGGTGCCCTTCTCGACCACCGTCTGCATCATGTCCTGGAGGATCTGCGCGTTCTTCGGCGACAGCGGCCGGCTCAGCTCCTCCGGCTTGGTCGTGGCGACCGGGTCCAGGTTGGAGGACTGGAGCGAGTCGACCATGTACGGCTTCATCAGCTTGCCGTCGTTGGCGACGGCCGAGGCGACCATGGCCATCTGGAGCGGGGTGGCGGCGGTGTTGTACTGGCCGATGGAGGACAGCGCGGTCTGCGACTGGTTCATGCCGTCCGAGAACACCGAGGCGCTGGAGCGGACCGGGGTGAACTGCTCGGCGTCGAAACCGAACTTCTTCGCTTCCGCGAGCATCTTGTCGTTGCCGAGGTCGGAACCGATCTTGCCGAAGACGGTGTTGCAGGAGTACTGGAGCGCGACCCGCATGGTCGCGTTCTCACACGGGATGTTGCCCTCGTTCTTCAGCTGGGTCGTGGTGCCCGGCATGGTCCACGGCAGCGGCGAGTCGGTCCGCTCGTCGGCCGAGGAGTACTTGCCGTTCTCCAGTGCCGCGGCGGCCGTGACCACCTTGAAGGTGGAGCCCGGCGGGTAGGTCTCGCGCAGCGCCCGGTTCAGCATCGGGTCGTTGGGGTTGTACTTCTTCTGGAGCTTCTTCCAGGCCGCGGCGTCGTCGTTGGTGTTGCCCGCGAACGACGAGGGGTCGTACGACGGGTAGGAGGCCAGCGCCAGTATCTTGCCCGTGGAGGGGTCCAGGGCGACGACCGCGCCCTTGCCGCCGCGCTGCTTCAGACCGTCGTACGCCGCCTTCTGCGCGGCGGCGTTGAGCGTGGTGACGACGTTGCCGCCCTGCTGCTCCTTGCCGGTGATCATGTCCAGCGTCTTGCGGAAGAACAGCCGGTCGTCGTTGCCGGTGAGGATGCCGTCCTCGATGGACTCCAGCTGGGTGGCGCCGAAGGCCTGCGAGGCGTAGCCGGTGACCGGCGCCCACATGGGGCCGTTCTTGTAGGTCCGCTTGTACTTGAGGTCGTTCAGACCGGTCTTGCTGGTCAGGGCGGACCCGGTGATCGGGTCACCGCCGGACACGATGATGTCGCCGCGCGGAGTGGCGTAGCGGGCGATGGTGACGCGGCGGTTGTTCGGGTCGTCCTTGAGCTTGTCGGCCCTGACGTACTGGAGGTAGTTGTCCCGCAGCAGCAGGGTGAGGACGAGGAGGCCGCAGAAGATCGCGATCCGGCGCAGGGGTTTGTTCATGACGGGCGGACCACCTGGGTCATCTCGGCGTCAGGGTTGGCGGCGGGGGCGGGCGCCGGGCGGCGGGCGGTGTCGCTGATGCGGATCAGGACGCCGATCAGCGCCCAGTTGGCGATGACCGACGAACCACCGTAGGCGAGGAACGGCATCGTCATACCGGTCAGCGGGATGAGGCCCATCACACCGCCGGCCACGACGAAGACCTGGAGCGCGAAGGCGCCGGACAGGCCGATGGCGAGCAGCTTGCCGAAGGGGTCGCGGGCGGCGAGGGCGGTGCGCACGCCGCGCTCCACGATCAGGCCGTAGATCAGCAGGATCGCCATGATGCCGGCCAGGCCCAGCTCCTCGCCGAAGGTGGCGAGGATGAAGTCGGAGTTGGCGGCGAACCGGATCAGCTCGGAGTGGCCCTGGCCCCAGCCGGTGCCGAGGGTGCCGCCGGAGCCGAACGCCCACAGCGCCTGCTGGAGCTGGTCGGAGTGGACACCGGGGACGCCGGGGGTGCGGCTGAGCGTGTACTCGCGCATCGGGTCGAGCCAGGCCTGCACACGGACCTTGATGTGCGGTTCGAAGCTGGCCACGCCGATGGCGCCGGCGGCGGACATCAGCAGACCGAAGACGA
Organism: Streptomyces canarius; assembly: GCF_014650735.1. Classification (NCBI taxonomy): domain Bacteria; kingdom Bacillati; phylum Actinomycetota; class Actinomycetes; order Kitasatosporales; family Streptomycetaceae; genus Streptomyces; species Streptomyces canarius. The sequence continues at coordinate 97,112 of NZ_BMVN01000013.1, read as the reverse complement.
TCCAGCTGGTCCGCTCGGTGGCGACGTACAGCATGATCACGAACATGCCGAAGAACAGCAGCGACGTACCGAGGTCGGTCTCGAAGACCAGGATGAGGATCGAGATCGCCCAGACGACGAGGATCGGGCCGAGGTCGCGACCGCGCGGCAGGTACATGCCCATGAAGCGGCGGCTGGCGAGCGCGAGCGCGTCGCGCTTGACCATCAGGTAGCCGGCGAAGAACACCGCCAGCACGATCTTGGCGAACTCACCGGGCTGGATGGTGAAGCTGCCGATCGAGATCCAGATCTTGGCGCCGTACACGTCCGCGCCCAGGCCCGGGACCAGCGGCAGGAGCAGCAGGAACAGCGCGGCCACCATGGAGATGTAGGTGTAGCGCTGGAGCGTGCGGTGGTCCTTGAGGAAGATCAGCACCGCTACGAACAGCGCGATGCCCATCGCCGTGTAGATCAGCTGGTTGGTCGCCTTGCCGCCCGCGACATGGATCTGCTGGAGCAGCTTGGACTGGTCCAGCCGCCAGATGCACACCAGTCCGAGCCCGTTGAGCAGGGTGGCGAGCGGCAGCAGCAGCGGGTCGGCGTACGGGGCGAACTTCCGTACGACGAGATGGGCGACGGCTGCCAGCAGACCCAGCCCGAGGCCGTAGCTCAGCAGGCCCGCGGGGACCTGGCCGTCGATGGCCAGGCCCACGTTCGCGTAGGCGAACACGGGGATGGCCACGGCGAAGACCAGCAGGGCCAGCTCGGTGTTGCGGCGGCTCGGCGCGCCGATCGCGCCGATCGTGGACGTGTGGTGCGTCGGCGAGTTCGTAGTACTGCTCATCGTGTGACAGGGCCTCTCACGGCTTGCCTACTGCTTACCGCACAGCGAGACGACCTTCTGCTCGTCCTCCGAGAGAGTCGGGCCGGGGCTGGGGGTCGCGGACGGGGTCGTGGACGGAGACTTCGAAGGGGACGTCGGGGACGTCTTCGAGGCCGACGGGTTCGGGGTCGTGTTCGGCGTCGGGGAGGCCTTGACGAAGGCGGTCTGCGTGGTGGTGCCCGTGGACGTTCCGGTGCCGCCGGAGCTGTTGGCGCCGCCGGTCTTGTCCTGGCCGCCCTTGGCGTCGTCCCGCGCGCGCTCGGCCGCCTGGCGCTCGGCCTGCTTGCGGCAGGCGGACGCCTGCACGGCCAGCTCCTGGACCTTCGTCCGGGCCGCCTCCAGACCGCCCTCCGCGATCGTCGCCTTCACCTGCTTCTGCTGGTACGGCGGCAGGTACTTGAGTTCGATCTCGGGGTGGTCCTTCTCCACCTTCGACAGCGACACCCAGGCCAGGTCCTGGCTGATCCCGCGGTACAGCGCGACGTGCTCGTCCTTGGTGCCGACGTAGTACTGGGTCTGCGTCCAGCGGTAGCCGCCGTACAGGCCGCCGCCGACGACGGCGAGGGCGAGGACGCCGTAGAGCGAGGTCTTCAGCCATCCGCGCCGCTTGCGCGGCTTGGTGAAGTCGTCGTCGGCGTAGTCGCCGAAGCCGTCGGCCGGGACGTAGCCGGCGGTGTCGCCGGAGCCGGGCGGGCCGAACTCGCCGCCGCCGTGCCCCTGGCCCTGCCGGCCCAGGTGGGAGGCGCGGCCCGCCGGGGTCTGCATGATGCCGTTGTCGTGCAGGTGGTTCTGGTTCTCGGCGACGGCGCCGACCACGACGGGCTGGTCGGACAGCTGCCCGGCGAGGGTGTCACCGGTGTCCAGGTCGAGCACGTCGGCGACGATGACCGTGATGTTGTCGGGGCCGCCGCCGCGCAGCGCGAGCTGGATGAGCTCCTGCACGGTCTCCTGCGGGCCCTGGTAGCTGGCGAGGGTCTCCTCCATCGTCTGGTGGGAGACCACGCCGGACAGGCCGTCGGAGCAGATCAGATAGCGGTCGCCGGCCCGGACCTCGCGGACCGACAGGTCGGGCTCGACGTGGTCGCCGCTGCCGAGGGCGCGCATCAGCAGCGAGCGCTGCGGGTGGGTGGTGGCCTCTTCCTCGGTGATCCGGCCCTCGTCCACGAGCCGCTGCACCCAGGTGTGGTCCTGGGTGATCTGGGTGAGCACACCGTCCCGGAGCAGGTACGCGCGCGAGTCGCCGACGTGCACGAGACCGAGCCGCTGGCCGGTCCACAGCAGCGCGGTCAGTGTCGTCCCCATGCCTTCGAGCTGGGGGTCCTCCTCCACCATGGCGCGCAGCTGGTCGTTGGCGCGCTGCACGGCCACGCCGAGGGAGGTGAGGATGTCGGAGCCGGGCACGTCGTCGTCGAGCGTGACCAGGGTGGAGATCACCTCGGAGGAGGCGACCTCGCCCGCCGCCTGGCCGCCCATGCCGTCGGCGATGGCGAGCAGGCGCGGACCGGCGTAACCGGAGTCCTCGTTGCCCTCCCGGATCATGCCCTTGTGCGATCCGGCGGCGAAGCGCAGTGACAGACTCATGCGCACCTCGCCCGTCGGCTCCGAATGCAGCCGGTCGTGTCGAGCCACACTGCCCACCCTCCGGTCGGGAGCGCGTCGGAGACCGGGTGGCGGTCTGCCGCTGCGTGCTCGCTCCGCTCGCGCTCATTCATGACGTAGCACTACTTCCGCAGCTCGATTGCGGTCTTGCCGATGCGGATCGGCGCGCCCAGCGGGATCGGTGTGGGGGTCGTCAGCCGGGACCGGTCCAGGTAGGTGCCGTTGGTGGAACCGAGATCCTCGATGATCCACTGGCCGTCACGGTCCGGGTAGATCCTGGCATGGCGGCTGGAGGCGTAGTCGTCGTCCAGCACGATCGTGGAGTCGTGCGCCCGGCCCAGGGTGATCGTCTGGCCCTGCAACGCGACGGTGGTGCCGGTGAGTGTGCCCTCGGTCACCACCAGCTTGGTGGGGGCGTTGCGGCCACGCCGGCCGCCGCCGCCCTGCTGGCCGCGCTGCGGCGGGGGCGCGGCCTGCTGCCGGGTCTGCTGCCGGCCCGTCTGCTGCGGCCGGGCCGCTTCCCTACGCGATCCGCGCTGGGTGACGCGCGTACCGAACAGGTCGCTCCGGATGACCTGCACGGCCACGATCACGAACAGCCACAGTACGGCCAGGAAACCCAGCCGCATGACCGTGAGGGTCAGCTCTGACATTGCCCCCGCTTCACCCTTCGGCTTGCCTATAGATAACGGTGGTGCTGCCCACGACGATCCGCGAGCCGTCGCGGAGCGTAGCGCGGGTGGTGTGCTGCCCGTCCACCACGATGCCGTTGGTGGAGCCGAGATCCTGGATCGTCGAGGGCGTTCCGGTCCGGATCTCGCAGTGCCGGCGGGACACGCCGGGGTCGTCGATCCGCACGTCGGCGTCGGTGCTGCGGCCCAGCACCAGCGTCGGGCGGGAGATCTGATGGCGGGTGCCGTTGATCTCGATCCAGTAGCGGGTGCGCGCGCCGCTCATCGGGGCCGCGGCCGGCCGCTGTGTGGCGGGCTGCGGGTAACCGTAGCCGCCGGGGCGGGTGCCGGGCGGCGGTGCGGACGGCATCGGGGGCGCGCCGGCGGGCGGGGCGGCCGGCGGGTAGCCGTAGCCGCCGGGGGCGCCCGCCGCGGGGCGGCCGGGCGCCGGCGCGCCGGGAGCCTGCGGCGCCCCTTGCTGGTTACTGGAGGAGGCGAGGGTGCGCGAGCGCACCCGGTACAGGCCGGTGTCCAGGTCGTCGGCCTTCTCCAGGTTGACCTTGATCGGGCCCATGAAGGTGTAGCGCTGCTGCTTGGCGTAGTCGCGCACCATGCCGGCCAGCTCGTCGCCGAGCTGCCCGGAGTAGGGGCTGAGGCGCTCGTGGTCCGGCGCGCTCAGCTCCACGATGAAGTCGTTGGGCACGACGGTCCGGTCACGGTTCCAGATGGTGGCGTTGTTGTCGCACTCCCGCTGGAGCGCTCCGGCGATCTCCACGGGCTGGACCTCGGACTTGAAGACCTTGGCGAAGGTGCCGTTCACCAGACCTTCGAGACGCTGCTCGAACTTCTTCAGGACTCCCATGGGGCACCTCCTCCGTCCCTGCCGTCGTCTTGCCTGTTCTGTGCCGTTGCCTTGCCGGGTACTGCGGGTACTGCGGGTACTGCTCACTGATCGTATCTACGCGCCCGCCAAACAGCCGGTTCCCCCAGCGGCTCCCCTTCGAACTCCCGGGTGCGTGTCCTGCTGCCATGGATCGTAGAGGCGCGCGAAGTCCAGTGTCCCGCACCCGGCTGCGGACCCGGTCCGCCTCCCGGGCAGATGGCCTGGACCGGTACGAGGTTGATACGAGAAGCGCGTCTCCCTGATACGTGCGGCGTTCGGCGGGCGCGTCGTTGAGGCGGTACGCCGCGCGCGCCGGGGCTCGGGGCCGGTGGGAAGCGATGTGAATCCACCCCGTACGACGTGCTAATGTTCTGGGTGTCGGAAGGGGCCGGGCCGAGAGGGCCGGAAACGGAAGACACACCCAATGCGCGGGTGGCGGAATAGGCAGACGCGCTGGATTCAGGTTCCAGTGCCCGAAAGGGCGTGGGGGTTCAACTCCCCCCTCGCGCACAGAGAAACCGATGAGACGGGTCTCTGCCGGTGACGGAAGTCACGGCAGGGGCCCGTTTCTCGTTGTATTCGGAGTTGTGAGGGATCGCCCAGCCAGGTGTCGCCGTGCGTGGACCCGTCTGTGAACTAAGTCACGGGCAGGGCCCGGGGTCTGGGTGCCGGGCCTCCGCTCTTCCCCGGGAACCCTCCCCGGAAATCCCGCCGAGGGCGTCATGTCCATGCTGTTAGCCTTCTCCGCACGCGCGCGTGGGGGGAGCGGCCGGGGGGCCGGAGGGGATGCCAGAGCGTTGCCGTACCTCCGCCCATGCCACCCCTGCTCCCTGGAGGAACGGTGGCCCGACTCGGTACGCACCGGCACAGACCCCAGCCCGCATCACACCCGGCACGACGCACCGCGGCCGTCCTCGCGGCGGCGCTCGGCCTCGCCCTGCCCCTCGCGAACACGCCCGCGACGGCCGCGCCGGCCGCGCCCACGGTCTCCGCGGGAGAACTCGTCCTGCCCGCCGCCGCGCGGGCCGTCCCCCGGTTCACCCGGATCCTCAACGCCGGGACCAGCGGCTTCCTGTGGGTGCAGGAGGGCGACGACCGGTTCCTGTGGACGGACTACGCCACCGGCGCCACCACCGCGCTGGACCAGCGCATGCCGGTCCCGCTCCAGTACGACATCGACAACGGCTCCTACCGCGGGGACGTCTCCTTCGAACCCGGCCACTACGGGGACGGGTCGGACACCGTCGCCCTCTACTCGGAGGAGGACGCGCAGGTCACGCTCGTGCGAGGCGCGGAAACGCCCGGCACCGGCAGCGCGGTGGTGCCGGTGCCCGAGGGCCACACGTACGAGGGCACGTTCGGCGACACCGTGCTCACCAGCACGAGCGACCTCGCCGGGAACCCGGACGCCTACCAGCTCCTGAGGGCCGACGACGGCGAGGTCCGCCGGACGCCGGTGACGGGGCTGCCCGGCGGCGCCCACGACATCCGCGTCGAGGACGGTGACGCACGGTCCGTCATCCTGCGCTGGCAGACGGAGGACGGCAGCCACTGGAGCATCGTCGACCTCGCCACCGGCGTGGCGGAGGCGCTGCCCGACCGGCCCGATCCGCAGGAGGCCTGGGAGGTGACCGGCTTCCGGCTGAGCCCCGGCACGGTGCTGCGGCTGCGCACCGGACGCGGCAAGGCGGACCTGCTCGACCGGGCCGACCCGGCCGCCACACCCCGCACCCTGGAGACGAGTTCGCTGACGTACCAGGCCGCCTACGGCGTCGTCGGCTCGGCACTGCTGGGCGTCGAGCCGATGTCGCCGGGTGACGACAAGTACCGGGGCCAGCCCCTGTTCGCCCTCACGTCCGACGGCTCGGACACCGCCCTGACCAAGGTCATGGACCCGGCCGCCCATCAGCTCGTCCAGGCCCCGGACGGCTCCGTCCTGGTGGCGGGCGCCGCGGCGTACGTCGACCGGGGCGACCTCGACTGGGGCGTGTACCGGGTCGCCCAGGGCGCCGACGGCTCGGTCACCCGCAGCCGCCTGACCGCCGTACAGCCGATGCCCGCGCAGGTCCACGGACTCTCCCTCGGCAGCGGCATCCTCACCACGGCCGACAACAGCACGCTCTACGAGCCGCACACGATCCTCGGCGCCTACCGCAGCACCTGGCTCACCACGAGCGGCACCCCGAGCCCCGCACGGACCACCGTGGACGGCCTGGTCAGCGGCTGGGACGGCTTCTGCGACGAGACCACGCCCCGCTGCATCCGGATGTTCGCCGACGGCACCGGCCGCCACGGCCGCCGCGACTCCACCGAGTCCGGCCTGACCATGCTGCGCGCCAACGGCGCCGTCGACTGGGGCCCGACCCTCGACACCGGCGACGACTCCCCGGAGCTCACGGACCTCTCCGGGCGGTACGCCGTCGTCGACGGCGCCTCCTCCGGCAAGCAGTACATCGGTGGGTTCGCCACCGCCGGGGCGGGCAAGGTCCTGCTCAAGCGGGACCGGGTCGCCGCGGCCGTGTGGGGGAACACCCTGTGGAGCGGCGCGGCGAGCGGCGGGAAGGTCACGGCCACCCGGCTCCCCGCGGGAACCGCCGTCGAGTCCTTCACCACCCGCGACGGCTGCACCCCGTCCGACCTCCAGGCCGTGGGCCGCTTCGTCTACTGGGTCTGCCGGGACGCCTGGGGCGACGTACACGGCGCGGGCCTGTACGACCGCACGACCAAGCGCACCTCCACCGCCCCGGACAGCCGGGTCCTGCTCGGGGACGGATACCTGGTCGAGCGGGTTCCCGGCACCCAGTCGGACAGCGGGCTGAGGTTGCTCGACCTGCACAACGGGCTGCCGGCCGGCGGCAGTCACACCGACCTGCCGAGCCGCGAGCTGGCCGACTGGACCGACCTCGGCCAGGAGAACACCGGGGCCGGGAGCAGCTGGACCGTGGACCGCTTCGGCGGCGGCGTCGCCTACGCCGACCGCGACCAGCGCGTGCACGTCGTGCCGGCCGGCGTCCCGGCGTCCCCCCTCACGGCCGTCGACGCCACGGTCACCGCGGGCTCCGCGCACTGGTCCGGCACCTGGTGGCTGTCCAAGCCCGCCGCCGACTGGAAGGTGACCGTCCGCCGGAAGACGTCCGGCGCCACCGTCCGTACGCTCTCCGGCGGCACGGCCCGGGGCCTGCTGACGGCCGCCTGGGACGGCAGGGACACCGCGGGTCGCCTGGTCGCCAACGGCGCCTACACCTGGACCCTCACCGCCCGGCCCGCCGACGGCCGGGGCGCCGCGCTCACCCTCTCCGGAGACGTCAAGGTGACCGCCGGGACGGCGGCACCGCGCGACTACGCCGGCAACGACGGGGTCGGTGACGTCCTCACCCTCAGCTCCTCCGGCACCCTCACCGTCCGGCGCGGCACCGGTACGGGCACGCTGGGCGGCACGGTCTCCGGCTCCGGCTGGCCGGCCACCGCCCGGATCGTGCCGTTCGGCGACCTGGACGGCGACCACTGCAACGACGTGCTGGTCCGCACCGGCGGCGCCCTGCGGGCCTACCGCCCGGCCTGCGGCAAGGCCCCGACGCCCGCCACGCCGTACACCTCGCTCGGCACCTCCGGCTGGAACGCGTACGACGTCCTGACCTCACCCGGCGACGTCAACGGCGACGGCCGGCCCGACCTGATCGGCCGCCAGTCCTCGACCGGGGACGTCTACCTCTTCAAGGGCGCGGCGAACGGCAGGCTCTCCGCCCGCACGAGGATCGCCTCCCACTGGACCGGCTACAAGAAGATCGTCGGCGCCGGTGACCTCACCGGCGACGGCCGCGGCGACCTCCTCGTCCAGGACAAGTCCAACGAGCTGTGGCGGTACGAGGCCACCACCACGAGCACGGGCGGCTTCAAGGCCCGCGTCAAGGTGTTCGCCGACTGGGGCGCCTCCTACAACGCGGTCGTCGGCGCGGGCGACTTCACCGGCGACGGCCGCGCGGACCTCGTGGCCCGCGACACCGCGGGCACCGTGTGGCGCTACAACGGCAACGGCAAGGGCTCGTTCGGGGGCCGAGTGAAGATCGCCACCGGGTGGAAGGGGTACACGGCCGTCATGTGACGGCGGATGCGACGTCAGCCACGGGTCCTGGGCTGGACTTTGCGCCGGGCCCCGTGCCAGGATCCGCCTCGGTCACGAAGCCGATCGCGCCCCTGGACGAGCGTCGGCTGGCAACCTCGCTCACCGCGCAAGGTGCCCTCCAGGGAAGACCGGGCCCCCACGGTCCCGTGGGGGTAAGCGCGGATCTCCCTGCCCGGCGGGTAAGGGGGTCCCTCTCGGACGGAGACCCTCATGACCGCCGGCAACCCGATCACGCGAACGTCCCAGTGGGGCCTCTACCAGCAGGCCGTCGTGGACGTGGAGTTGCCCGGAGGACCGGTCCGCATCACCCCGGCACCGCCCGGGGTGGTGGTGGGCCGGTTCCCCGTCCCGCACGGGGAGACCATCCACGTGGTCACGGCCCACAACCCCCGGGGCACCCGCGCCTCCCGGCAGCACAACGACCGCGCGCATCGGCAATTGCTCGGCCTGCTGCGCCGGCGGGGACTTCCGTGGTGGCCCGCTGTCGGCGGTGACCCGGACGGCCGGCACACCGAGGAGAGCGCGGCGATCGTCGGCCTGAGCGACGACGAAGCGCGCGCGCTGGGACGGGAGTTCGGGCAGGACGCGGTGTTCGCCTGGTCGGCGCCGGCATGGAGGCTGCTCACCTGCTTCGGCGCCGAAGAGGCACTGACACTCGGGTGGCGGGCTACAGAGCGGCCTTCAGGGCCTTCAGGGCCTTCAATGCCTTGAGGGTCTTCAGGTCTTGAGAATCTTCAGGGTCTTGAGGGCCTTCAGGGCCTTCAGGGCCTTCAGGGTCTTGAGGGTCTTCACCCGCGGGCGCGCTGAGTTTCCCCAGGGTGCTGACGGTTTTCGGCCACCGGCTGTACGGTCTCCCCGAGTTGATGTTCGTACCGTCGCCTGTTCGAAGGCGGGCGGGCCGTGCGGGGAAGGCGGTCGCGGTGACCGGAACCGATGTAGGAGCGACGGACGCGGCGGACCGGGGCGCACGCCGCCTGCCCCGGGTGCGCGGGTTCGCCGCCTGGCCGCCGCAGGGCTCGCCGAAGGAGGAGGGCAAGGCGCTCCGGACGGGTGTGCCGCGCTCCGCCCACCGCACGCTGGAGCTGGACGCCGCCCGCCCCGACGCGGTGAGCGCGGTGGCCGAGTCCAACGCCGGCCGCATCGCCGAACTGACCCCGCTGCGCGTGGGCCGGATGGCGGCCACCCCCTTCGCCTTCCTGCGCGGCTCCGCCGCACTCATGGCGTACGACCTCGCGCGCACCCCCACCACCAGGATCGGCACCCAGATCTGCGGTGACGCCCACGCGGCCAACTTCGGGCTGTACGGCGACGCCCGCGGCGACCTCGTCATCGACCTCAACGACTTCGACGAGACCGCGCACGGCCCCTGGGAGTGGGACCTCAAGCGGCTCGTGGCCTCGCTGGTGCTCGCCGGCCGCGAGGCGGGCGCCGACGAGGACACCTGCCGCGCCGCGGCCCAGGACGCGGCCGGTGCCTACCGCCGTACCATGCGGCTGCTCGCCAAGCTGCCCGTGCTCGACGCCTGGAACGCCATCGCGGACGAGGAACTGGTCTCCCACACCGACGCCCACGACCTGCTCGGCACGCTCCAGCGGGTCTCGGAGAAGGCCCGGGCCAACACCAGCGGCCGGTTCGCCGCGAAGTCGACCGAGCCGGTGCCGGACGGCGGACGCCGGTTCGTGCCCGCGCCGCCGGTGCTGCGCCGCGTACCGGACGCGGAGGCCGCCGCGGTCGCCGCGTCCCTGGAGTCGTACGTCGACACCCTCGGCGAGGACCGCCACCCGCTGCTCGCCCGGCACGCCGTGCACGACGTCGCCTTCCGGGTGGTCGGCACCGGCAGCGTCGGCACCCGGTCCTACGTCGTCCTGCTCCTCGACCACCGTGGCGAGCCCCTGGTCCTCCAGGTGAAGGAGGCCCGTCCCTCCGCGCTCGTCCCGCACCTGGTCACGGCCGGTTTCGAGGCGCCCGCGGTGCCACACGAGGGGCGCCGCGTGGTCCTCGGGCAGAAGCGGATGCAGGTCGTCAGCGACACCTTGCTGGGCTGGACCACCGTCGAGGGGCGCCCGTACCAGGTGCGGCAGTTCCGCAACCGCAAGGGCAGCGTCGACCCGGCCGCCCTCGCCGCCGACCAGATCGACGACTACGGCCGCATGACCGGCGCCCTGCTGGCCCGCGCCCACTCCCACAGCGCCGACCCCCGGCTGGTCGCCGGCTACTGCGGCAAGAACGAGGAACTGGACGAGGCGATGGCCGCGTTCGCCGTCGCCTACGCCGACCGCACGGAGGCGGACCACGCCGAGCTGGTCGCGGGGATCAGGGCGGGGCGGATCGAGGCGGAGCTGGGGGTCTGAGGGCGGCTCCGGGGGGCGAGGGGCGGTTGTGAGGGCTGTCCCGGGGGCGGGGTGCGGCTGTGAGGGGGGTTCCCCGGGAGCGGAGGTGCGGGTTCCCGGGCGGGGGCGGGACGGCTTTGAAACGGGGGTTTGTCGGGGTCCGAGGGGTGGTGTCCCGGGGTTCGAGGGGTGGCGTGGCGGGGTCCGAGGGGTGGTGTGCCGGAAGCGCGGGAACCGCGCCCGGGCCGAGCCGGGGCAACGGCTACGCTGGGCGGGTGACAACCCCGGAAGCCGGCCAGTCCCAGGCCCCCCGCCCCGAGGAACGGCTGGAACAGGCCGTACGGGCCGCCGAGCAGGCGTTGATCGAGTACGAGATCGCCGTGGAGACCTTCCGCGTCGAGGTCGAGAACTTCGCCCGCCTCCACGAACAGCGACTCGGCCCGCTCTACACCCGCATCGAGGAGCTGGACGCGGAGATCGCCGAGGCGAAGGCCGCCCGCACCGGCGACCCCGAGGACATCCGCCGCGCAGCTGAGGCCCGTGCCCAGGTGACGCCGATCCCGGGCGTGGAGGAGCTGCTGCACGGCTGGATGGACGGTGACGGCCTGTTCCCGGAGGCCGTCGCCATGCTCACCGACCAGCCGGTGCGGCCCCCGCAACGGGTGCGGCCCAGCGAGGAGGCCCGCAAGCTCTACCGCGAGCTGGCCCGCAAGGCGCACCCCGACCTGGCCCAGGAGGAAGCGGAGCGGAAGCGGCGCGAGGAGTTCCTCAGCCGGGTCAACGCCGCCTATGCCCGTGGCGACGAGGCCCTGCTCAGGGAGCTGGCCGAGGAGTGGGCCGCCGGACCGGTACCGCCGGAGCGCCGCCCCAGCCCCGTCGAGGAGCTGTACGCCCGCCTCGAATGGCTCGCCCAGCGCAAGGAACTGCTCACCCTCGTCGCCCGCGAACTGGAGGACGGCGCGATCGCCGGCATGCTCCGCCTCGCGCCGGACGACCCCGACGGACTGCTCGACGAGATCGCCGGCCGGCTGCGCGCCGACATCACCCAGCGGGAGGCGGAACTGGCCGCCCTGCTGGGGCAGGACTGAACCGACCCTCGCTTCGGGTAGCGTCGGAGCCATGAATTTCGGAGCTGGTGTGCCCACGGTCCAGGTCACGGACCTCAAGGACGGCGACTTCCTGCTGGACGTCCGCGAGGACGACGAGTGGCAGGCGGGCCACGCCGGGGGAGCCCTGCACATTCCCCTCAGCGAGTTCGTGGCCCGCTACGGCGAGCTGACCGAGGCCGCCCCGCAGGACGGACGCGTCCACGTCATCTGCCGCTCGGGCGCCCGCTCCGCCCAGGTCACCATGTACCTGGTCCAGCAGGGCGTCGACGCGGTGAACGTCGACGGCGGCATGCAGCACTGGCAGGCGGCCGGCCGCCCCGTCATCACCGACGACGGCAAGCCGGGTTTCGTCCTGTAGCCCCGGGCCTCCCGGGCGCCGGTCCCCAGCCCTGGATTCCCGGCCTCTCGGCCCCCGGTCCCGGCCCCTGATGCCCGGCCTCCCGGGCGCCGGTCAGCCGGGCGCCGGTCAGCCGAGGGGATGGGTGGCCAGCAGGTCGCCCAGCCCCTCCTCGTACGCCGCCGCCGGGCCGAGCGAGAGCTCCAGGTGCTTGGCCCAGGCGTGATAGCGGTGCAGCGGGTAGTCGGTGTCCGCGCCGAACCCGCCGTGCAGATGCTGGGCGGTCTGCACCACCCGCCGTACCCCCTCCGCCGCCCAGATCTTCGCCACGGCGACGTCCCCGGCGACGGGCAGCGCCCCCGGCGCCCCCGAGGCGATCCGCCACGCGGCCTGCCACAGGGTGGCCTCCATGGCTCGCAGATCGATGTACCGGTCCGCGGCCTGCACGGCCACCGCCTGGAACGTCGCGATCGGATACCCGAACTGCTCCCGCTTGCCGGTGTACTCACCGGTCATCCGCAGCACCCGCTCGCCCAGCCCGAGTGCCAGCGCGCAGGTGCCCGTGACCAGCAGCCCGCGCAGCCACTCCCAGGCGCCGTCGGCCTCGATCACCTCACCGGGCCCGACCCGCACGGACCGCAGCCGCAGCTCGGCCAGCCGCTCACCGCTGGTGGAGACCTGCTCCGCGAGTACCAGCCCGTCCGCCTCGCGCGGCACCAGCGCCAGCACGGCCGCATCGCCGGCCGTGCCCTCGACGTGCGCCGGTACGACGACCAGGTCCGCGTCGAACGCCCACGGCACCGCCGTCTGCACCCCCTCCAGCAGCCAGGTCCGCCCCTCCCGCCGTGCGGTGACGGCCAGTTCGGCCGGGTCGTGGCCGGTACGGCCCTGTGCCGCGACGGTCAGCACCAGCTCGCCCCGGCCTGCCTGGACCAGCAGCCGGTCCGCAAGCTCCGGGCTGCCGTAGGTCTGCACGGCCGCCGCGGCGGCGCAGTGCTCCAGCAGCGGCACCCGGGCCAGCACCCGGCCGGCCTCGCGCAGCACCAGGCACAGCGCGATGGCGTCCAGACCCGCACCGCCGTGCGCCTCGGCCAGCAGCAGGCTCAGCAGGTCCGCGTCGGCGAGCCGGGACCACAGCGCCCGGTCGAAGCCCTCGGCGACGGCGCCGATGGTGAGCGCTGGACTGGGCACCGCGTCCGGCGCGACCCCGGCGAACACCCCGCGCGCCGCCTCGGCCGCCGCCTGCTGCTCCTCGCTGAAGGTGAAGTCCACGGCCTGTCCTCCTGGCGGGTCCGGTGATCCGGTGATCCGGTCATCAGGTCGTCCGATCGTCCGGCGGTGTGCCGGTGTGCCGGTGTGCCGGTGTGCCGGTCTGGCGTGCCGACGGTCAGACGATCTGACGGTCCGTCAAGATAGAACAGGTTTCAGGAGAAGGGAACGGTCCCGCGGGTCTCAGCGGTCGAAGTCCAGCTCCACCCTTTCCGTCAGCGGATGGGACTGGCAGGCCAGCACATACCCGGCCTCCGTCTCCTCCGTCTCCAGCGCGAAGTTGCGGTCCATGCGGACCTCGCCCGTGACCAGGAAGGCCCGGCAGGTCCCGCACACCCCGCCCTTGCAGGCGTAGGGCGCGTCGGGCCGGTTGCGCAGCACCGTCTCCAGCAGCGACTCTCCCTCCCGCACCGGCCAGGTGCCGCCGCGGCCGTCGAGCCGTGCGGTGACGGTGCTGTGCGCGGGCGCCGGAGCCGTGGCCGCCGGGGCCGAGCCCGCGTCCACGTGGAAGATCTCCTGGTGGATCCGGTCCCGGGCCACGCCCAGTGCGCGCAGCGCCTGCTCCGCGCCCCGCACCAGCCCGTACGGCCCGCACAGGAACCAGCCCGCCACCTCGCCCACCGGCAGCAGCGCGGGCAGCAGCCCGGTGAGCCGCTCCCGGTCGAGGCGGCCGGACGGCAGGCCCGCCTGCTGTTCCTCCCGGGAGAGCACGGTCACCAGCTGGAGCCGCTCCGGATAGCGGTCCTTCAGGTCGGCGACCTCCTCCAGGAACATCGTCGACGCGGCCGTGCGGTCGCCGCGTATCAGACAGAACCGGGCCGCCGGCTCGCGCGCCAGCAGCGTGGCGACGATGGACAGCACCGGGGTGATGCCGCTGCCGCCGACGACCGCCGCGTACAGGCCCGGCGCCGGTTCCAGCGTGAAGCGGCCCGCCGGGGTCATCACCTCCAGCTCGTCCCCGACGTTGATCTCCTTCAGCGCGTACGCCGAGAAGGCCCCGTCCTCGACCAGCCGCACCCCCACCCGCAGGCAGTCCGGGCCCTCGCCGTCCGGATCGGGGGCGGGGGAGCAGATCGAGTAGGTGCGCCGGATCTCCGTGCCGTCGACCCGGCGGCGCAGCGCGAGATGCTGGCCGGGGGCGTGCCGGTACTCCTCGCGCAGGTCGGGCGGGACGGAGAAGGTGAGGGCGACGGAGTCGTCGGTGATCCGGTCGACCGCGGCCACCGGGAGCGGGTGGAAACGGGCCATCACAACTCCTTGAAGTGGTCGAACGGTTCACGGCAGGCCAGGCAGCGGCGCAGCGCCTTGCACGCGGTGGAGGAGAACCGGCTCAGCAGTTCGGTGTCGGCCGATCCGCAGTGCGGGCAGCGGACCGGTTCGGTCGCGGTGTCCGTCACGTGGAGGTCCGGGGCGGCCGGCGTGGCGTGCGGGGCTTGCGGGGCTTGTGTGCGGGTCGGGCCGAGGGTCAGCGGCACCGGGCCGTCCCCGTGGCGCACACGCGGCGGGGCGATGCCGAACTCCCTGAGTTTCTCGCGCCCTTCGGAGGTGATGTCGTCGGTGGACCAGGCGGGGCTGAGCACCGTGCGGACGGTGACCTCGCGCATGCCGTGGGCGCGCAGCACCCGCTCGATGTCGAGGCTCATCGCCTCGATGGCCGGGCAGCCGGTGTAGGTGGGGGTCAGGTCGACCTCCACCGCGTCGCCGGTGTGGACACGCACCGCGCGGAGCACGCCCAGTTCGCGCAGTGTGAGCACGGGCAGTTCGGGGTCGGGCACCGCGCCGGCCAGCTCCAGCAGCCGCTCCTCCAGGGCGGTGGCGGTCACCATGACGCCCCCGGGTGGCTGCGGTGCAGGTGCTGCATCTCGGCGAGCATCCGGCCGAACGGCTCGGTGTGCAGGCCCTGCCGGCCGGCGCCCGCCGACCAGGCTCCGGTGCGCGGGCCCTCCGGGACGGGGAGGCCGGCCCGGCCGAGCACGTCGGTGACGGACTCCAGCCAGCGCTCCTCCAGGCGGGCCCAGTCGGCGGTCAGGCCCTCCACCGGCTGGAACATCTCGCCGGTGAACCGCCACAGCGCGTCGCAGGCCCGCCGCATCCGCTCGTGGCTGGTCTCGGTGCCGTCACCGAGCCGCAGCGTCCACTGCTCGGCGTGGTCGCGGTGGTAGGCGACCTCCTTCACCGCCTTCGCGGCCAGCGGAGCGAACGGGCCGTCGTCCGCGGCGAGTTCGGCGTAGAGCAGCTGCTGGTAGGTGGAGAAGTACAGCTGGCGGGCGATGGTGTGCGCGAAGTCGCCGTTCGGCTGCTCGACCAACTGGAGGTTGCGGAAGGCGCGTTCCTCGCGCAGATAGGCCAGCTCGTCCTCGTCGCCGGCCAGGGACAGCAGCACCCGGGCCTGGCCGAGCAGGTCCAGGGCGATGTTGGCGAGGGCCACCTCCTCCTCCAGGACGGGGGCGTGCCCTGCCCACTCCCCCAGGCGGTGGGAGAGCACCAGGGCGTCGTCGCCGAGGGCGAGCGCGGCGGTCACCGGGACGGGGGCGGAGCCGGTGGCGGGGCGGGCCGCGGGGCCGGTGGCGGTCACAGGTGCTTCACCCCTTCCGGGATCTCGTAGAAGGTCGGGTGCCGGTAGGGCTTGTCGGCGGCCGGCTCGAAGAACGGGTCCTTCTCGTCCGGCGAGGACGCGGTGATCGCGGCGGCGGGGACGACCCAGATGGAGACGCCCTCGCCGCGCCGGGTGTACAGGTCGCGGGCGTTGCGCAGGGCCAGCTCGGCGTCGGGCGCGTGCAGGCTGCCGGCGTGGGTGTGGGAGAGGCCGCGCCGGGAGCGCACGAAGACCTCCCACAGGGGCCAGTCGGTGGTGCTCATGCTCGCGTCGCTCCTGTCTCACCGGTGCCGCCGGTGTGCTTGGCCGCGTAGGCCGCGGCCGCTTCCCGTACCCACGCGCCCTCGTCGTGGGCGCGCCTGCGCTGGGTGATCCGCTGGTCGTTGCAGGGGCCGTTGCCCTTGAGGACCTCCCAGAACTCCGTCCAGTCGATCGGACCGAAGTCGTAGTGCCCCCGCTCCTCGTTCCACCGCAGCTCCGGGTCGGGGAGGGTGAGGCCCAGGGACTCGGCCTGCGGGACGCAGATGTCCACGAAGCGCTGGCGCAGCTCGTCGTTGGAGTGGCGCTTGATCTTCCATTCCATCGACTGCGCGGAGTGCTGGGACTCGTCGTCGGGCGGGCCGAACATCATCAGTGACGGCCACCACCAGCGGTCCACGGCGTCCTGGGCCATGGCGTGCTGCTCGGGGGTGCCCTTGCTGAGGGCCAGCAGCAGTTCGTAGCCCTGGCGCTGGTGGAAGGACTCCTCCTTGCAGATCCGCACCATCGCGCGGGCGTAGGGGCCGTAGGAGCAGCGGCACAGGGGGACCTGGTTGGTGATCGCGGCGCCGTCCACCAGCCAGCCGATCGCGCCGACGTCGGCCCAGGTCAGGGTGGGGTAGTTGAAGATCGAGGAGTACTTCTGGCGGCCACTGTGCAGTTTGTCGAGCAGCTCGTCGCGGCTGGTGCCGAGGGTCTCGGCCGCGCTGTACAGGTACAGGCCGTGGCCGGCCTCGTCCTGGACCTTGGCCATCAGGATCGCCTTGCGGCGCAAGGAGGGCGCGCGGGTGATCCAGTTGGCCTCCGGCTGCATGCCGATGATCTCGGAGTGCGCGTGCTGGGCGATCTGCCGGACCAGGGTCGCGCGGTAGGCGTCGGGCATCCAGTCGCGTGGTTCGATGCGTTCGTCGGCGGCCACGGCCGCGTCGAAGGCGCGCTGGTAGGCCGCCGTGCCGGCGGTGTCCGGTGTGCCGTCCGCCTCGGCGCGGGCCGTGCGCTGCGCGGCTGCTGTGGCCATGCGGTCCCCCTGACCTCGGGCTCTGCGGTGAACCCCGTCCGGTCCGTACGTCCCCGGACAAGGTACCGACCGATCGTTCGGTCCATGCGTAGTCCATGGTGTGCCGGGCCGCGGTAGGTGTCAACCGCTGTGGAAAACTGCGCCCACAGCCTGTGGACAAGGGCGGACAAGGCACGGCAGGTCGGACCCGCGACCGGCGTCAGGAGCGGTGGCGCGTGGCGAGGACCACCACGGTGGCCCGTACCCGGGGCTGCGCCCGGTGCCCGGGGCTGAGTACCGTTCCGTGCGAGCGCCGAGAAGTGGCCCTCGTGAACCATGCGACACCTGTGACGGGCGTCGCGCTCCCGCGCCGCCCCGCTCAGCCGACCGCTGGGCCGGACGACCGGGCCGCACGAACCGCACGAGCCGAACGACTGACCAGCCACACGAGCCGAAACGGGGGACGGGACGGAATGGACGCGTACGACGAGGACTCGCGGGGCCCGCAGGGCCCGGACGGGCCGGCCGGGACGCGTCTCCCGGAAGAACCCGCGCAGCCGCCGCCCGCCGAGGCGCCCAGGCCCCGCACCGGCGTCGCCGCGCTCTCCCCCGGCTACCAGGTCGGTGCCGCGCTGGCGCTCGCCGTCGTCGCCGTGGCCGCCTGTGTGCACCTGCTGATGGTCTTCCTCAGCCTCGCGCCCGCGAACACCGTGACGAAGCAGCACGGCAAGGCGATAGAGGAGTGGGTGTACCCGGAGTTCGAGCAGAACTGGAAGCTGTTCGCCCCGAACCCGTTGCAGCAGAACATCGCCGTACAGGTCCGCGCCGAGGTGCGGATGCGGGACGGCGGCCTGCGCACCACCGGGTGGACCGACCTGTCCGCCCAGGACGGCGCCGCCATCGACGGCAACCTGGCGCCCAGCCACACCCAGCAGAACGAGCTGCGCCGGGCCTGGGACTTCTTCACCGCCACGCACGCCGCCGACAACCGTCCCGTCGGCCTGCGCGGCTCCCTGTCCGAGCAGTACCTGCGCCGGATCGTGGTGATGCGCCTGTACCGGGACGATCCGACGAGCCGGGAAGGCGTGATACAGCGCGTGCAGGTCCGTTCCAGCACCACCAATGTGCAGCCGCCGCCGTGGAGCCGTGAGCGGATCTCCGACAAGCCCGTCTACCGCCTGTTGTCCTGGTGGTCCGTGACCGCCGACGAGGCCGCCGGAGGTGTGCGGTGAACCGTCTCTCCCTGACGCTGTCGCGCGGTGTCGCCCGGATCACCGAGGCGGCCCTCGGGCCCTACCAGAGCGCTGTGATCCGGATCGGCTTCGCCGGGACCTGGCTGCTGTTCCTGCTGCGCGAGTTCCCGCACCGCCAGGAGCTGTACGGCCCCGCCGGACCGTGGGGCTGGAACCTCGCCAGACAGTTGACCGCCGACAACCACGCCTTCACGGCGCTGCTGTGGTCCGACGGACAGCTCTGGTTCGAGTGCTGCTACACGCTGGCCATCCTCGCCAGCGCGGCCCTGGTGCTCGGCTGGCGCACCCGGACCGCGTCCGTGCTGTTCATGGTGGGCGTGCTGTCGTTGCAGAACCGCAGTGTGTTCATCGGCGACGGCGGCGACAACGTCCTGCACCTGATGGCCATCTACCTGGTGTTCACGCGCTGCGGACAGGTGTGGTCCCTCGACGCGCGGCGGGCGGCCCACGCCGCGGCGGCACGCGCGCGGGGCGAGCGGGCGCCCGCCGACCGGGTGGGACCGGTGCTGTGGGCGGTGCTCGGCCTGGCGCTGGGCACGGCGACGGTGACCGGCCGGTTCGACAACGGCTGGCTGATCCAGGCGCTGCTGTGGACGGTCTGGGCGGTGCTCGGCCTGTGGTGGGCCGTCGGACGCCGGGAGGCATGGCGGCAGCCGCGGATGCTGCTGGACGTCATCGCCAACATCCTGCACAACGGCGCCCTGGTCGTGATCATGGCGGAGGCCTGTCTGATCTACGCCACGGCCGGCTGGTACAAGGTGCAGGGCTCGCGCTGGCAGGACGGCACGGCCGTCTACTACCCGCTCCACCTGGACTACTTCTCGCCCTGGCCCGGCCTCGCCGACCTGATGTCGTCCAGCGGCACGATCCTGATGATCGTGGCCTACGGGACCGTCATGGTGCAGGTGGCCTTCCCGTTCACCTTGTTCAACCGGCGGGTCAAGAACGTCCTGCTGGTGCTGATGATGACCGAGCACGCGGTGATCGCCGTCGTCCTCGGACTGCCGTTCTTCTCGCTGGCGATGATCACCGCCGACGCGGTCTTCCTGCCGACGTCCTTCCTGCGCCGGCTGGGCGACCTGGCGGCACGCGCGCGGGGGCGGTTCGCCCGGCGCGGCGGCCGTACGGTTCCCGCGCCGCGCTCCCCGGAGGAGAGCACGGCGGACCACGTAGGGTTCACCGCATGAGCGATCCGCTGAGCCGCTGGCGCGAGCACGCGGACACCGCCGTGCTGCTCGACGGCTTCCACGCCCTGAAGCACGCGCTGCGCTTCGGGGCCGAGGTACCGGTCGCGGTCACCACCGACCGGCGGGCCGCCCTGGCCCTCGCCGAGGAGCTGGCCGGGGACGTGCGCGACACCCTGGACGCCCTCCTCGTGGAGGTGCCCGGCCAGGCGTACGCCTCCCTCGTCCCGCGCCCCCATCCGACCGGTGTGGCCGCCCTCGCGCTGCGGCCGTCCCGCGAGGCCGGCCTGCGCGCGCTCGCCCGCACGCCCCGCACCGCGCCCGTCGTGGTCCTGGACAACCCCCGCAACCTGGGCAACGCCGGGGCCGTGATCCGGCTGGCCGCCGGTTTCGGGGCGACCGGTGTGGTCACGACGGGCACGCTCGACCCCTGGCACCCCACGGTGGTGCGCGGCGGCGCGGGTCTGCACTTCGCGACCGCCGTCGAGCGCCTGGGCGTCGACGAGCTGCCCGCCGGGCCGCTGTTCGCCCTCGACCCGGAGGGCGAGGACATCCGCGGCACCAAGCTGCCCGACGACGCCCTGCTGGCCTTCGGCTCGGAACGCTCCGGCCTGTCGCCGGAACTGCGCGCCCGGGCCGACCACCTGCTGCGCCTCCCGATGCGCCCCCAGGTCTCCAGCTACAACCTGGCCACCAGCGTGGCGATGACGCTGTACCACTGGAGCGCGACCGGCGCCGCGCCCACGGCCTAGGCCTCCCGGCGCACCTCCACCACCCGGAAGCGGTTGGCGACGAACGCGCCGTCGGTGAGGGCCGCGTTGGCCGCCGGGTTGCCGCCCGAGCCGTGGAAGTCGGAGAACGCGGCCGTCTGGTTGACGTAGACCCCGCCGGTCAGGTTGAGGGAGAGCTGGGCCGCCTCCTCCAGGCAGACCTCCTCGACGGCGCGCTCGGTCTCCGCGTCCGTGGTGTACGCGCCGACCGTCATCGCGCCCTTCTCGCGGACCGTGCGGCGCAGCAGCTCCACCGCGTCCGTCACCGAGTCGACGGCGACGGCGAAGGAGACCGGGCCGAAGCACTCGCTCATGTACGCGGCCTCGTCGTCCGGCTTGGCGCCGTCCAGCTTGACGACGACCGGGGTGCGGACCACCGCGCCCGGGAACTCCGGGTTGGTGACCTCGCGGGAGGCGAGGGCGACCTCGCCGAGGCCGGCCGCGGCCTCCAGGCGGGCCTTGACGTCCGGGTTGACGATCGCGCCCAGCAGCGCGTTCGCCCGCGCGTCGTCGCCGAGCAGCCCGTCGACCGCGCGGGCGAGGTCGGCGGTGACCTCGTCGAACGTCCTGGGACCCTGGTCGGTGGCGATGCCGTCGCGGGGGATGAGCAGGTTCTGCGGGGTGGTGCACATTTGGCCGCTGTACAGGGACAGCGAGAACGCCAGGTTGGACAGCATGCCCTTGTAGTCGTCCGTGGAGTGCACGAGCACCGTGTTGACGCCGGCCTTCTCCGTGTAGACCTGTGCCTGGCGGGCGTTGGCCTCCAGCCAGTCGCCGAAGGACGTCGACCCGGTGTAGTCGATGATCTTGATTTCGGGGCGGGTGGCGAGGGTCTTCGCGATGCCCTCGCCGGGGCGCTCGGCGGCCAGCGCCACCAGGTTCGGGTCGAAGCCCGCCCCGGCCAGGACCTCCCGGGCGACCTGGACGGTCAGCGCGAGCGGCAGCACCGCGCGCGGGTGCGGCTTGACCAGGACCGCGTTGCCGGTGGCCAGGGAGGCGAACAGGCCGGGGTAGCCGTTCCAGGTCGGGAAGGTGTTGCAGCCGATGACCAGGCCGATGCCGCGCGGGACCGCGGTGAACCGCTTGGTGAGGGCCAGCGGGTCGCGCTTGCCCTGCGGCTTGGTCCACTCCGCCGACTCCGGGGTGCGGACCTGCTCCGCGTACGCGTACGCCACCGCCTCCAGGCCGCGGTCCTGGGCGTGCGGGCCGCCCGCCTGGAACGCCATCATGAAGGCCTGCCCGCTGGTGTGCATGACGGCGTGCGCGAACTCGTGCGTCCGGTCGCTGATCCGCTTGAGGATCTCCAGACATACCACCGCCCGGACCTCCGGGCCCGCGTCCCGCCAGGCCCGCTGCCCGGCCCGCATGGCCGGGAGCAGCACGTCGACGTCCGCGTGCGGGTACGTGACGCCCAGCTCGATGCCGTACGGCGAGACCTCGCCGCCCACCCAGTCGTCCGTGCCGGGCTGGCCGAGGTCGAGGCGGGTGCCCAGCACGGCGTCGAAGGCGGCCTTGCCCGCCGCGGCGTCCAGGCTTCCGCCCTCGCCGTAGGCCTTGGGGTGCTCGGGGTGCGGGGACCAGTACGCGCGGGTGCGGATGGCCTCCAGGGCCTGGTCGAGCGTGGGCCGGTGATTTTCGATCAGCTCGGGCGCGGTCAGTTCGGCGGCCATGCGGGACCAACTCCTCGTCTGGAGAACTCGTCGTCGAGTTCGGACCTGGCAGAAAGAGCAGCGGGATGGGACGGTCAGAGCTAGAGTAACCGAACGATCGGTCGGTACAAGGGGGTCCGCCGTATCTGTGGAAAACCCCGTGCGGGAGGATCGCGCACATGACAGGACTCGACCTCAGCAGCCCCGTGGCCGTCGTCGGCACCGGCACCATGGGCCAGGGAATCGCCCAGGTCGCGCTGGTCGCCGGGCACCCCGTGCGGCTCTACGACGCCGCACCCGGGCGGGCCCGGGACGCGGCCGGAGCGATCGGCGCCCGGCTCGACCGGCTCGTGGCCAAGGACCGGCTCACTGCAGCCGACCGCGACGCCGCCCGCGCCCGCCTGGAGCCCGTGGACAACCTCGCGGACCTGGCCGACTGCGGGCTGGTCGTGGAAGCCGTCCTGGAGCGGCTGGACGTCAAGCAGCGGCTCTTCGGCGAACTGGAGGAGATCGTCGCCGAGGACTGCCTGCTCGCCACCAACACCTCCTCGCTGTCGGTGACGGCCGTCGGCGGCGCCCTGCGCAACCCCGGCCGCTTCGTCGGCCTGCACTTCTTCAACCCGGCGCCGCTGCTGCCGCTGGTCGAGGTGGTCTCCGGGTTCGCCACCGACGTCACGTCGGCCACGCGCGCGTACGAGACCGCCCGCGCCTGGGGCAAGACGCCGGTGGCCTGCGCGGACACCCCCGGCTTCATCGTCAACCGCATCGCCCGGCCGTTCTACGCCGAGGCGTTCGCGGTCCACGAGGCCCAGGCCGCCGACCCCGCCACCATCGACGCGGTGCTGCGGGAGTGCGGCGGCTTCAGGATGGGCGCGTTCGAGCTGACCGACCTGATCGGCCAGGACGTCAACGAGTCCGTCACCCACTCGGTGTGGCAGTCCTTCTTCCAGGACGCGCGCTTCACGCCCTCGCTCGCCCAGCGCCGGCTGGTGGAGTCCGGACGGCTCGGCCGCAAGAGCGGACGCGGCTGGTACGACTACGCCGACGGCGCCGAGCGGCCCGAGCCGCACACCGCCGACAAGGAGCAGCCGCCCGCCTACGTCATCGCCGAGGGCGGTCTCGGGCCGGCCGCCGAACTGCTGACCCTGATCCGCGAGGCGGGCATCCGGGTCCGCGAGGAGGACGAGGACCACGGCACCCGCCTGGTGCTCCCCAGCGGCGGCCAGCTCGTCCTCGCCGACGGCCAGACCTCGGCGGAGTTCCGGGACGTCGTCTACTTCGACCTCGCCCTGGACTACCGCACGGCCACCCGCGTCGCCCTGTCCGCCGCCCAGGACACCTCGCCGCGGACCCTCGCCGAGGCCACCGGCCTGTTCCAGGCGCTCGGCAAGGACGTCAGCGTCATCGGCGACGTCCCCGGCATGATCGTCGCCCGCACGGTCGCCCGGATCATCGACCTCGCCCACGACGCCGTCGCCAAGGGCGTGGCCACCGAGGAGGACATCGACACCGCGATGCGCCTCGGCGTGAACTACCCGCTCGGGCCCTTCGAGTGGGACCGCAGGCTCGGCCGCGACTTCGCCTTCGACGTCCTGGACGAGATGCACGAGCGCGACCCCTCCGGACGCTACGCGCCCTCCCTCGCGCTGTACCGCCACGCGTATGCCACCGACAAGCGGGAGGGCACCTCATGACCACGGCCAAGCGCGACACCTACACCCCCGAGACGCTGCTCTCCGTCGCCGTCCGCGTCTTCAACGAACGCGGCTACGACGGCACCTCCATGGAGCACCTGTCCAAGGCGGCGGGCATCTCCAAGTCGTCGATATACCACCACGTCAGCGGCAAGGAGGAGCTGCTGCGCCGGGCCGTCAGCCGCGCCCTGGACGGCCTGTTCGCCATCCTGGAGGAGGAGCACGCGCGCGCGGGGCGTCCGGCCGGACGGCTGGAGCACGTCGTGCGCCGCATGGTCGAGGTGCTCATAGCCGAGCTGCCCTACGTGACGCTGCTGCTGCGCGTGCGCGGCAACACCGAGACCGAGCGCTGGGCGCTGGAACGGCGCCGCGACTTCGACCACCGGGTCGCCGAGCTGCTGAAGGCGGCGGCGGCCGACGGGGACGTACGCGGCGACGTGGAGGTCCGCCTGGCCACCCGGCTGGTCTTCGGGATGGTCAACTCGATCGTGGAGTGGTACCGGCCGGACGCGCGGGGCGCGAGCGGCCAGGAGGTGGCCGACGCCGTCGTCCGGCTGGTCTTCTCGGGGCTGCGCCAGGACTGACCTCAGCCCTCCGGCTCCAGGTCCTCCTCCTCGAACACCAGCAGCGTGCGGGTGCTGAGCACCTCGGGGATCGCCTGGAGCCGGGTCAGCACCAGCTCGCGCAGCGCCCGGTTGTCGGGTGTGTGCACCAGCAGCAGCACATCGAAGTCGCCGCCCACCAGGGCGATGTGGGAGGCGCCGGGCAGCTGCCTGAGCTGCTCGCGGACCGTGCGCCAGCTGTTCTGGACGATCTTCAGCGTGATGTACGCCGACGTGCCGTGACCCGCCCGTTCGTGGTCCACGCGCGCGCTGAAGCCCCGGATCACCCCGTCCTCGACGAGCCGGTTGATGCGCGCGTAGGCGTTGGCGCGCGAGACGTGGACGCGCTCGGCGACGGACCGTATCGAGGCCCGGCCGTCCGCCTGGAGGATCTTCAGGATGTCCTGGTCGATGGCGTCCAGCGGGCGCGGGGGCGGCAGCGCCGCGCCGTCCTGCGGCCCGGCGGCCATTTGTTCAGCTCCCATGTCCCCCCGCTTCCTCGCCATGGACGTCCTGCTGTCATTCCAGGCTGTGGAGAACCGTTTGTCCACAGCCTGAAGGCACCTGTAGCCAAATTGTGCCGACGACCGAACAATCGGTTGGTGAGGCGGGTCACAGGCGACACGCCTCCCGTAGCCACCCCCACGAGGAGGTGCCGTCATGACGGTTCTGGAGCAGCGGGGCGCGTACCGGCCATCGCCGCCGCCCGCCTGGCAGCCCCGTATGGACGCCGCGCCGCTGCTGCCCGACGCCGAGCCCTACCGCGTCCTCGGCACCGAGGCGGCCGGCAAGGCCGACCCCGGCCTGCTGCGCCGGCTGTACGCCGAGCTGGTGCGTGGCCGCCGGTACAACACGCAGGCCACCGCCCTCACCAAGCAGGGCCGGCTCGCCGTCTACCCGTCCAGCACCGGCCAGGAGGCCTGCGAGATCGCCGCCGCCCTGGCGCTGGAGGAGCGCGACTGGCTCTTCCCCAGCTACCGCGACACGCTCGCCGTCGTCGCCCGGGGCGTGGACCCCGCCGAGGCGCTCACCCTGCTGCGCGGCGACTGGCACCACGGCTACGACCCCTACGCCCACCGGGTGGCCCCACTGAGCACCCCGCTCGCCACCCAGCTCCCGCACGCCGTCGGCCTCGCCCACGCCGCCCGCCTCAAGGGTGACGACGTGGTCGCGCTGGCCATGGTGGGCGACGGCGGCACCAGCGAGGGCGACTTCCACGAGGCGCTGAACTTCGCCGCCGTCTGGCAGGCACCGGTCGTCTTCCTGGTGCAGAACAACGGCTTTGCCATCTCCGTACCGCTCGCCAAGCAGACCGCCGCGCCCTCCCTGGCCCACAAGGCCGTCGGGTACGGCATGCCGGGCCGGCTGGTCGACGGCAACGACGCCGCGGCCGTGCACGAGGTCCTCGGCGACGCCGTACGGCACGCGCGCGCGGGCGGCGGCCCGACCCTGGTGGAAGCGGTGACGTACCGCGTCGACGCCCACACCAAC
Organism: Streptomyces canarius; assembly: GCF_014650735.1. Classification (NCBI taxonomy): domain Bacteria; kingdom Bacillati; phylum Actinomycetota; class Actinomycetes; order Kitasatosporales; family Streptomycetaceae; genus Streptomyces; species Streptomyces canarius. Next base: position 71,435 of record NZ_BMVN01000013.1, on the reverse strand, counting down.
GCCGACGACGCCACCCGCTACCGGGGCGAGGCCGAGGTCGCGGCCTGGCGCGCCCACGACCCCATCGAGCTGCTGGAGCGCGAACTGACCACGCGCGGACTGCTGGACGACGCCGGCATCGAGGCGGCCCGCCAGGACGCCGAGACGATGGCCGCCTCCCTGCGGGAACGCATGAACCGGGACCCCGAACTCGACCCGATGGACCTCTTCGACCACGTCTACGCGGAGACCACCTCCCAACTGCGCGAACAGCGCGCCCTGTTGCGTGCCGAGCTGGAGGCCGAGCAGGAGCAGCACGGCGAGCCCGGCGCCCCGGAAGGCGGGGCCCGATGACCACCGTCGCCGTCAAGCCCGCCACCATGGCGCAGGCCCTCACGCGCGCGATGCGCGACGCGATGGCCGCCGACCCGACCGTGCACGTCATGGGCGAGGACGTCGGCACCCTCGGCGGGGTCTTCCGCGTCACCGACGGGCTCGCCAAGGAGTTCGGCGAGGACCGCTGCACCGACACCCCCCTCGCCGAGGCCGGCATCCTCGGCACCGCCGTCGGCATGGCCATGTACGGCCTCAGGCCCGTGGTGGAGATGCAGTTCGACGCCTTCGCCTACCCGGCGTTCGAGCAGCTCGTCAGCCATGTCTCCCGGATGCGCAACCGCACGCGCGGCAGGATGCCCCTGCCGATCACCGTCCGCATCCCCTACGGCGGCGGCATCGGCGGCGTCGAGCACCACAGCGACTCCTCCGAGGCCTACTACATGGCGACGCCCGGGCTCCACGTCGTCACCCCCGCCACCGTCGCCGACGCCTACGGGCTGCTGCGCCAGGCCATCGCCTCCGACGACCCGGTCGTCTTCCTGGAACCCAAGCGGCTGTACTGGTCGAAGGACAGCTGGAACCCCGAGCAGCCGACGGACGTCGAGCCCATCGGCCGGGCCGTGGTCCGCCGGACCGGCCGCAGCGCCACGCTGATCACCTACGGCCCCTCGCTGCCGGTCTGCATGGAGGCCGCCGAGGCCGCCCAGGCCGAGGGCTGGGACCTGGAGGTCGTCGACCTGCGCTCCCTGGTGCCGTTCGACGACGAGACGGTCTGCGCGTCCGTCCGGCGCACCGGCCGCGCCGTCGTCGTCCACGAGTCCACCGGGTTCGGCGGGCCGGGCGGCGAGATCGCGGCCCGCGTCACCGAACGCTGCTTCCACCACCTGGAGGCGCCGGTGCTGCGCGTGGCCGGGTTCGACATCCCGTACCCGCCGCCCATGCTGGAGCGGCACCACCTGCCCGGTGTCGACCGCATCCTGGACGCCGTGGCCCGGCTGCAATGGGAGGCCGAGGGCTGATGGCTCAGGTGCTGGAGTTCAAGCTGCCCGACCTCGGTGAAGGGCTCACCGAGGCGGAGATCGTCCGCTGGCTGGTCCAGGTCGGTGACGTGGTCGCCGTGGACCAGCCGGTGGTCGAGGTCGAGACGGCCAAGGCGATGGTCGAGGTGCCCTGTCCGTACGGCGGCGTGGTCACCGCCCGCTTCGGCGAGGAGGGCACCGAACTGCCCGTCGGCGCCCCGCTCCTGACGGTGGCCGTGGGCGAGCGGGCACCGGAGCCGGAGGGCTCCGGCAACGTCCTGGTGGGGTACGGCACCCAGGGCCCGGCGGCACGCCGGCGCCGGGTGCGGGCGGGCACGGCCGCGGTCGACGGACAGGGCGTCCGGCGCGCGGCCGACGGCAGCGGACAGGCGGCGCCGGCCGGAGCCCCGGGCAACGGGCAGGCCGCCCGGCGCGGGACCGCCCGCGTCGGCGCCCACGCCCCCGCGCGCGTGGCCGCACCGGCGGTGACGCAGGCACCCGCCCCCGCTTCCGCCCCCACCGCCGCGCCGGCCGGGCCCACCGCCGCCCCCACCGAGGGCCCGGTCCCCGTGATCTCCCCCCTCGTGCGCAAGCTCGCCCGGGACAACGGCGTCGATCTGCGGCGGCTGGCCGGGTCGGGGCCGGACGGACTCATCCTGCGCGCGGACGTCGAGAACGCGCTGCGGGCCGGGGCGGCACCGGCCCGCACGGCCGAAGAAACGGTCGTACGGACTTCCGCGGCGCCCGTCGCTCAGGGCGGCGGGACCCGGGTCCCGCTCAAGGGCGTGCGCGGTGCCGTCGCCGACAAGCTCTCCCGCAGCCGCCGGGAGATCCCGGACGCGACCTGCTGGGTCGACGCCGACGCGACGGAACTCATGCGCGCCCGCGCCGCGATGAACGCGGCCGGAGGCCCGAAGATCTCCCTCCTCGCGCTGCTCGCCCGCATCTGCACGGCCGGCCTCGCCCGGTTCCCCGAGCTGAACTCCTTCGTCGACACCGAGGCCCGCGAGGTCGTCCGGCTCGACCAGGTCCACCTCGGGTTCGCGGCGCAGACCGAACGCGGCCTGGTCGTGCCGGTCGTCCGGGACGCCCACGCACGCGACGCCGAATCCCTGACCGCCGAGTTCGCCCGGCTCACCGAGGCGGCCCGCACCGGGACGCTGACCCCCGGGGAACTCACCGGCGGCACGTTCACGCTGAACAACTACGGCGTCTTCGGCGTCGACGGCTCCACCCCGATCATCAACCACCCCGAGGCGGCCATGCTCGGCGTCGGTCGCATCGTCCCCAAGCCGTGGGTGCACGAGGGCGAGCTGGCCGTCCGCCAGGTCGTCCAGCTCTCGCTCACCTTCGACCACCGGGTGTGCGACGGCGGTACGGCGGGCGGCTTCCTGCGGTACGTGGCGGACTGTGTGGAACAGCCGGCGGTGCTGCTGCGCACCCTGTGAGACCCGACGACCCCTGAGACACAGGTTCGGAAGGAGGAACCGGCAGGACATACTCGGAGGGTGACCGACACCGCCCCCACCGCGCCCGGGACCCCCGTCCCCGGCACCCCCGCGCCGTATGACGCCGTCGTGCTGGCCGGCGGTGCCGCCCGGCGGCTCGGCGGGGCCGACAAGCCAGGGCTCCGGGTCGGTGGCCGCGCGCTGCTCGACCGGGTGCTCGCGGCCTGCGCGGACGCCGGTACGACCGTCGTCGTGGCCGCGCCCCGGCCCACCGCACGCCCGGTGCGCTGGGCACGCGAGGAGCCGCCCGGCGGCGGCCCGGTCGCCGCGCTGGAGGCCGGCCTGCGGCTCACCACCGCCGGGCACACCGTCGTCCTCTCCGCGGACCTGCCCTTCCTGGAACAGACCACGCTGCGGCGGCTGTTGACCGCCCTTCAGGACACCGGGGCCGACGGTGCGCTGCTCACCGACGCCGCCGGCCGTGACCAGCCGCTCGTGGCCGCCTACCGCACCCCCGCCCTGCGCCGTGAGCTGACCGCCCTCGCTGCCACGCACGGCGGCCTCGGCGGACTGCCGCTGCGCCGGCTGACCGGAGCGCTGCGCCTCACCCGCGTCCCGGACCCGCTCGCCTCCTTCGACTGCGACACCTGGGACGACATCGCGACGGCCAGGGCACGCATCAGGGAGCATGGGTCCGTGTTGGATGAATGGATCTCCGCAGTCAAGGACGAGTTGGGCATCGAACTGGACGTCGACACCGGCGTCCTCCTCGATCTGGCCCGGGACGCCGCGCACGGCGTGGCCCGGCCCGCCGCCCCGCTGACCACCTTCCTCGTCGGCTACGCCGCCGCCCAGGGCAAGGGCGGCCCCGAGGCCGTCGCCGAGGCCGCGCGCAAGGCCGCCGCGCTGGCGCTGCGCTGGGAGGAAGAGAACGGTGAGGGCAGTGCGGACGCGAGGAGCGGGGGCCCGAGCGCCCCGGACGCCGGATGACCGCCCCCGGCACCCGGGCCGAGGCGTCCGCCGAAGACACCGACGACCTCGACGTCGAGGAGGCTCTGGCGCTCGTGAGGGATGCTCACAGGGAGCCACGGGACGACAGCACGGACGACGGCGCGGGCCAGGCGTCCGCCCCGGCCGGCCAGTCGCCCGGTGCGCGGCCCGCAGAACGGCACCGGGCCACCCCCTGGCCCCAGGCCCGGGAGGCCGCCGCGCGTGCCGCGCGTTCCCGCGCCCGCCGCGCCCCCGTCTCCGTGCCGCTCGGCGACGCCCTCGGGCTGGCTCTGGCCGCGCCCCTGGACGCGCTCACCGACCTGCCCTCCTTCGACACCTCGGCGATGGACGGCTGGGCGGTCGCCGGGCCCGGACCCTGGCAGGTGCGCGAGGAGGGTGTGCTCGCCGGGCACACGCAGCCCGGACCCCTCACCGACGGCGAGGCGGTCCGCATCGCCACCGGCGCCCGTATCCCCGTCGACACCACCGCCGTCCTGCGCACCGAGCACGGCCGGATCGACGCCCAGGGCCGCCTGCACACCACCCGCGAGATGCTGCACGGCCAGGACATCCGTCCGCGCGGCCAGGAGTGCCGCAGCGGCGACCAGCTGCTGCCCGTCGGCACCCTGGTCACCCCCGCCGTCCTGGGCCTCGCCGCGGCGGCCGGCTACGACACGGTCACCGTCGTTCCCCGCCCCCGCGCCGAAGTCCTTGTCCTGGGTGACGAGTTGCTCACCGAGGGCCTGCCGCACGACGGGCTGATCCGGGACGCCCTCGGCCCCATGCTGCCGCCCTGGCTGCGCGCGCTCGGTGCCGACGTCATCGCCGTACGCCGGATCGGCGACGACGCCAAGGCCCTCCAGAAGGCGGTCACCCGATCCGCCGCCGACCTGATCGTCACCACGGGCGGCACCGCGGCCGGACCCGTCGACCACGTCCACCCGGTCCTGGAACGCGTCGGCGCCGAACTCCTCGTCGACGGCGTCAAGGTGCGCCCCGGCCACCCCATGCTGCTGGCCCGCACCAAGGACCAGCAGCACCTCGTCGGCCTGCCCGGCAACCCCCTGGCGGCCGTCTCCGGCCTGCTCACCCTCGCCGAGCCGCTGCTGCGGACCCTTGCCGCACACCCCGCCCCCGAGCCGTACACGCTGCCGCTCCGGGAGGCGGTGCACGGGCACCCGCACGACACCCGGCTCATCCCCGTGGTGCTGCGCGGTGACCACGCCATGCCGCTGCACTACAACGGTCCGGCCATGCTCCGAGGCGTCGCCGCCGCCGACGCGCTGGCCGTCGTACCGCCGGGCGGGGCCCGACAGGGCGAGGAGGCCGAGCTGCTGGACCTGCCCTGGGCGACCGCCGGAATCGGGGTGTGTTTCACGTGAAACTTCCGGGCCATGACGCCATCGCCCGCCAGGCGGGCGAACATCTGGTGACCCATCGGGTGAAACTCCCGAGGAAAGTGGTGGAGCGTCCGATCCGCCAGGTCGTCAAGCGGCTCGTCATGGCCCTGGTGCTGCTGGTCGCCACCGCGTTCGTCGTCTACGCCGACCGCGAGGGCTACCGCGACAGCTCCGACGGCCCCGTCGATCTGCTCGACGCGTTCTACTACGCGACCGTCACCCTCTCCACCACCGGATACGGCGACATCACCCCGGTCAGCGACAGCGCCCGGCTCACCAACATCCTCGTCATCACACCGCTGCGCGTGCTGTTCCTGATCATCCTGGTCGGCACCACGCTGGAGGTCCTCACCGAACGCACCCGTGAGGAATGGCGCCTGAACCGCTGGAGGTCCACCTTGCGCGACCACACCGTCGTCATCGGCTTCGGCACGAAGGGCCGGTCGGCCATCCAGACCGTCTGCGCCACCGGGCTGAAGAAGGAGCAGGTGGTCGTGGTCGACCCCAGCTCCAAGGTGATCGACGCGGCCACCGCCCATGGCTACGCGGGCGTCATAGGCGACGCCACCCGCAGTGACGTGCTCAAACGGGCCGAGGTGCACAAGGCCCGGCAGATCATCGTCGCCCCGCAGCGCGACGACACCTCCGTCCTGGTCACGCTGACCGCCCGCCAGCTCAACCGCACCGCCAAGATCGTGGCCGCGGTGCGCGAGGAGGAGAACGCCCCGCTGCTCAAGCAGTCCGGCGCCGATGCCGTCATCACCAGCTCCGGCGCGGCCGGCCGCCTGCTCGGCCTGTCCGTGCTCAGCCCCGCGGCCGGCATGGTCATGGAGGATCTGATCCAGCAGGGCAGCGGGCTGGACCTCGTCGAACGGCCGGTGGTCCGCGGCGAGGTCGGCAAGACGCCGCGCGAGACGGACGACCTGGTGGTGAGCGTCCTCCGCGGACACCGGGTGCTCGGCTACGACGATCCGTCCGTCGGCACGCTCCAGCTGACGGACCGGCTCATCACCATCGTCCGCGCCACCCCCGGAACCCAGGTCACCCCGGACATCCGCCCGCTGCCACCAGGATGACCGGTCGCCGGGGGAGTAGCGTCACCGGCATGCATGCGATCACGATTCCCGAACCTGGTGGTCCCGAGGCGCTGGTGTGGGACGAGGTCCCCGATCCGGTGCCCGGCGAGGGCGAGGTGCTGGTCGAGGTGGTGGCCAGCGCCGTCAACCGTGCCGACATCCTGCAACGCCAGGGCTTCTACAACCCCCCGCCCGGCGCCTCCCCCTACCCCGGCCTGGAGTGCTCCGGCACGGTCGCCGCGCTCGGCCCCGGCGTCTCCGGCTGGGCCGTCGGTGACCAGGTGTGCGCGCTGCTCGCGGGCGGCGGCTACGCCGAGAAGGTCGCCGTACCGGCCGGACAGCTGCTGCCCGCGCCCGAGGGCGTGGACCTCACGCGCGCCGCGGCACTGCCCGAGGTCGTCTGCACGGTCTGGTCCAACGTGTTCATGGTCGCCCATCTGCGTCCGGGCGAGACGCTGCTGGTGCACGGCGGCTCCAGCGGCATCGGCACCATGGCGATCCAGCTCGCCAAGGCCGTCGGCGCCAAGGTGGCGGTGACCGCCGGGACGAAGGAGAAGCTCGACCGGTGCGCCGAACTGGGCGCGGACGTACTGATCAACTACCGCGAGCAGGACTTCGTCGCCGAGATCAAGCAGGCCACGGGCGGCGCGGGCGCCGACGTCATCCTCGACAACATGGGCGCGAAGTACCTGGACCGCAATGTCCAGGCGCTCGCCGTCAACGGACGCCTCGCCATCATCGGCATGCAGGGCGGTGTGAAGGGCGAGCTGAACATCGGCACGCTGCTCAGCAAGCGGGCCGCGATCAGCGCGACCTCGCTGCGCGCCCGCCCGCTGGGGGAGAAGGCCGCCATCGTCGCCGCCGTACGCGAGCACGTGTGGCCGTTGCTCGCCGGCGGGCACGTCGGCCCGGTCGTGGACCGCGAGCTGCCGATGCCGGAGGCGGCCGAGGCGCACCGGCTGGTGGAGGCGAGCGGCCACATCGGCAAGGTGCTGCTGGTCGCGCCGTAACGGGAGGCGGTGCGGGGCGGCGCCGCGAGGCCCCGGCCGTTCCGGGCCGTCCAGGCAGGTCGCGGGCCGTCCCGGGCGGTCAGCTCTTGCGGAGTCTCAGGCCGAGGAGGGCCAGCCCCAGGCCCAGACCGATGAGGACCAGGCCGCTGCCGAGCGGGAGGATGCGGAGCACCGGCTCCGTGGGGGCCTCTCCCGGTGGGGCCGCCTGCTCGGCGGCGGGCCCCTGCGGGGAACCGGTGGGGTCCGGGCCGGTCTCCAGGGGCGAGGGGGAGACGCCCGGCACCTCCGCGGTCTCCGGCTCCTCCGGCTGGGCGGCAGGGGTGGCGGGAGGGGGGTCGTCGTCGCCCTCGTCCTCGACCTCGGGCCCGTCCGGCCGCCCCGGCCGCATCCGTCCCTCACCGGCCCGGCTGCCCGCCCGGGACGGCTCTACGGAGGCGAGGGGGCGATAGGGGCGGACCGACGCCGAGGCGGAGTCGGACGGCATCGGGACGGCGGCGGACGTCTCCTGCGAGGACGTCTCGTCCGGGGACGCCTCCTCGGACGTCTCCTCCGGGGACGTCTCCTCCGAGGACGCTTCCTCCGGGGACGCCTCCTCGGGGGGACCCTGGTCCGGGCGTCCGCGGTCCGGGGCGGCGTGCTCCGGAGCCGTGTGCTCGACGGGCGCGTGCTCCGGGACGGCCGCCAGAGGACGCGCGTGCCCCGGGGCCGCGCCCTGTCTGGTTCCCTGCCGTGTGCCGGCCTGCTCCCGGTGTCCGATGGTGGACGGGCGGGCGGTGTCCGGCTCCGCGGCGAGGACGGGCGTGCCGCCGTACGCGACGGCGGTGCCGGACGCCGGCAGCGCCGTCGCCGTGAGGACGACCAGCAGCCGGAGACAGCGCAGCGTGAGTCGTGGGTGTGCAGTCACGTCGGTGACCTCCCGGGCCCAGGTGCCGTGACCGATGGAAAACCGACGGGAACAAGCCTCACATTCCATGGCGAAGGAGGCATTCCGGATTGGGCCGTCGGGTCTAAACGGTGGATCAGCCCCACGAGGGGGCAGCACGGTGATGAGGTGGTGGCGTGCGAGAGAATGACGGCATGGAGATGCCGAGGAACGAACGGTCGCCGGGGAACCCCCAGATCCTTGTCGTGGGTCAGGACGGGATGGCGCTCGGCGGTGGCGACGGGCACGAGGACTCCCGTGAGACCCCGGTGACGGAGCAGGTGGAACAGCCGGCCAAGGTCATGCGGATCGGTAGCATGATCAAGCAGCTCTTGGAGGAGGTGCGGGCGGCTCCCCTCGACGAGGCCAGCCGGGTGCGACTCAAGGAGATCCACGCCAGCTCGGTGAAGGAGCTGGAGGACGGCCTGGCCCCCGAGCTGGTCGAGGAACTGGAACGGCTCTCCCTGCCGTTCACCGACGACGCCACCCCGAGCGACGCGGAACTGCGGATCGCGCAGGCACAGTTGGTGGGCTGGCTGGAGGGTCTCTTCCACGGGATCCAGACGACGCTGTTCGCCCAGCAGATGGCCGCCCGGGCCCAGTTGGAGCAGATGCGCCGCGCGCTCCCGCCGGGCGTGACCGGCCACGAGGGCGGCGACGACCAGCACACCGGCGGTCGCTCGGGCGGGCCGTACCTGTAAGAACCCCCCTGACTCGGCCAGACACACCAAGGGCCCGGCGGACGACCGCCGGGCCCGACCCGTGCCCCGGACCGCCGGGGGCGGCTCACTGCGGCGGATTGCCCGTCGAGACCCTCAGCTCGATGGTGCCCACGTCGTCCTGGTCGACGTCGGTGCCCTGTTCGGGGAACTGGTTGAGGACCGTCCCGTCACCCCAGGTGTTGTCGTCCTCATCCTTGATGTCCCACTTCCAGCCCGCGGCCTGGAGGCACTCCTTCACGGAGCCGATGTCCTTGTACCGGAAGTCGGGCAGCTGGATCTTGTCCGGATCGTTGTAGGACTCCTGCGGATCGGTGCACTTGGTCTTGTCGATCCGCCGGGTGGTGTCCGGACCGCGGTAGCCCGCCTGGTGCGACGCGGACGCGGAGGCGCTCGATCCGCCGCTGCCGCCCCTGGTGCCCTCGCCGGTGTTCCTCAGCGTGATCGCGACGATCAGGCCGACGGCCACGACGGCCGCCACCGCGACCGATCCGACGACCACCGGCCGTCTGTTCCGGCCGCCACCGGACCGGCCCGTCTGCTGCGGCGCCATCGTGTACGGCGGCGGGGTCGGGGCGCCGCCCTGCGGGCCGTAGCCCACGGGCGTCGTCTGGTAGCCGCCCTGCTGCGGGTAGCCGTACCCCGGGGCGGGAGTCGGGTGGCCGTACGGGTTCGGAACCGGTGCCGGAGCCGGCGGGTACGGCGTCTGCACCTGCCCGTGCGGCGCCGCCGGGGCTGTCCGGTCCACCGGCGGGAACACCGCGGAGCCGACGCCCGAGCCGCTCTGCGCCGGTCCGGCGCCCGGCACGATGCTCGGCGGGGCCGCCTGGAGGGAGGCCGCGATCCGCAGGCACTCGTCGCGCATGGACTCGGCGGTCGGGAAGCGCTCGTTCGGGTTCTTCCTCAGCGCGCGGGCGACCAGCGCGTCCACGGCGGGCGGCAGCGCGCGGTTGACCGAGGAGGGCGCCACCGGCTCCTCCTGCACATGCGCGTACGCGATGGCCAGCGGCGAGTCCGCGTCGAACGGCAGCCGCCCGGTGACCAGCTGGAACAGCATGATGCCGACCGAGTACAGGTCGGAGCGGGCGTCCACGCCGCGGCCGAGAGCCTGCTCGGGCGAGAGATACTGCGGGGTGCCGACGACCATGCCGGTCTGCGTCATCGAGGTGACGCCGGACTGCATGGCGCGGGCGATGCCGAAGTCCATGACCTTGACCACGCCCCGCCTGGTCACCATCACGTTGCCCGGTTTGATGTCGCGGTGGACCAGCCCCTTCTCGTGGCTGATCTCCAGGGCCGCGAGCACATCGGCGGTGACCTTCAGGGCCTTGTCCGCGGGCATCGCGCCGTACTGCCGGATGTCCTCCTCCAGGACGGAGCCCAGCGGCCGGCCCTCGACGTACTCCATGACGATGTACGGCGTCGCCATGCCGTTCAACTCGTCCTCGCCCGTGTCGAAGACGGAGACGATGTTGGTGTGCGTGAGCTTGGCCACGGCCTGCGCCTCGCGGCGGAAGCGCTCGCGGAAGGCCTGTTCCCGGCCGAGTTCGGTGTGGAGCGTCTTGATGGCGACCTGGCGGTCCAGCACGGCGTCGTACGCGAGGTGCACGGAGGCCATGCCGCCCTCACCCAGTAGGTCGCGCAGCTGGTAGCGGCCCCCGGCCAGCGCCTGCCCCGCGTACCGGCCGTGTGCGCCGTCCTGGCTCATCTCTCCGCGTCCCCCACCGGCCGTGCGGCGCCGTCAGCCGGCGGACAGGCCTTGATCGAATGTGTCATTCCCGGCCAAGTCTGCCCGAGGGCCTCGGCACGTCAAGCTCGGTGCCCGTTCCGTGACCGTACGCGCAAGAAGCGTCGCGCAAGCGTTACAGGGGACGTACGACCGGCGCACAGAATTTGCACGACAGCGCGTGCTAGAGGTTTCATGACCGGTCCGTCTCGGGTCGGTCCCGGTTGCCGTTCCGGACCGGTGGTCCCCGCGGAGGCTGTAGCGTGGCGGACGGAGACCGTGACAACACCGCGCGCACCGCGGGCAGAAACGACGGCGAGGACTGATGGCACAGACGCAGCGCTCTCAGGGCCCGTCCGACCCCGAGGCGACTGGCGGCGGCATGTCAGACGCGCCGGAGATGTGGGGCAACGGCGGGCTCGTCGGCGACGGCCGGTACCGGCTCACGCACCGGCTGGGCCGGGGCGGCATGGCCGAGGTGTTCGCGGCCGAGGACGTCCGTCTGGGCCGGACGGTCGCGGTCAAACTGCTCCGCGCGGACCTGGCCGAGGACCCGGTCTCCAAGGCCCGCTTCACCCGCGAGGCACAGTCGGTGGCCGGCCTCAACCACCACGCGATCGTCGCCGTGTACGACTCCGGCGAGGACACGGTGGGCGGCCAGTCCGTGCCGTACATCGTCATGGAGCTGGTCGAGGGCCGCACCATCCGCGACCTGCTGCTGAACGCCGAGGCGCCGGGCCCCGAGCAGGCCCTGATCATCGTCTCCGGCGTGCTGGAGGCGCTCGCCTACTCGCATCAGCACGGCATCGTCCACCGTGACATCAAGCCGGCGAACGTCATCATCACCCACAGCGGTGCCGTCAAGGTGATGGACTTCGGCATCGCCCGCGCCCTGCACGGCGCGTCGACGACGATGACGCAGACCGGCATGGTCATGGGCACCCCGCAGTACCTCTCCCCGGAGCAGGCGCTCGGCAAGGCCGTCGACCACCGCTCCGACCTGTACGCCACCGGCTGCCTGCTGTACGAACTCCTCGCGCTGCGGCCCCCGTTCACCGGCGAGACCCCGCTGTCGGTGGTCTACCAGCACGTCCAGGACATGCCGGTGCCGCCGTCGCAGGTCTCCGAGGGGACCTGCCCGCCGGAGCTCGACGGCCTGGTCATGCGCTCGCTCGCCAAGGACCCCGACGACCGGTTCCAGACGGCCGAGGAGATGCGCGGGCTCGTCCAGTACGGCCTCCAGATGCTCTACGACCAGGGCGCGCACACCGGCACCTGGAACACCGGCCCGGTGGAGACGCACGACGGCCGGCAGACCCCGGCGGGCGGCTTCGCCGGGACGACCGTCATGCCGCACCCGGCGGACGCCTCGGGCACCACGCAGATCCCGCAGCCGATCCTGCCCGCGGGCTACGGCAGCGGCGACGACGGCGGCTTCGAGGGGCACGGGAACAAGGGCGGCGGACGCGGCAAGCTGTGGCTCCTCGCCGTGTTCGCGGTCATCGCCATCGCGGCGGGCGTGGCGCTGGCGCTGAACGGCGCGGGCGGCAGCGGCGGCAACGACACCGACATCCAGCCGACGAAGACCCCGTCCAAGAGCACGAAGCACGAGTCGCCCACCCCGACCCCGACCGACGAGAAGACCGACCAGCAGCCCTCGGACCCCGAGACGAACAGCGGCTCCGGCACGGGCACCGGCTCCGGCTGGCCGCCGGCGACGACGCCGTCGTACACCCCGTCGAGGACGGCGAGTTCCACCCCGAGCACCGAGCCGTCGCAGCCGCAGACCTCGCAGTCGCAGCCCACGGACCCGACGAACGGCGGCACGGACGCGGGGACGGACACCGGCGGCACGGACACGGGCGGCACGGACACCGGCGGCACGGACACGGGCGGCACGGACACGGGTGGCACGGACGCGGGCGGCACCACGACGGACGGCAGCACCGGCGCCACCACCGGTTGAAGGACACCCACGGCGGCCGGGACGGCGTCCCCGTGAGGTGACGCCGCCGGTCCGCCGCACGAACGCGCCCCGCCCGGACGTGTCTCATCACCCGCACGGGGCTTCTCGCTCGTCCGGGACCTGAGGCCCGGCGCCTACTGCACGAACGCGTCGCACACCGCGTCGTACCCGCGGGTCCACCACACCGCGAGGGCCGACGCGGCCGGGAACTGGGTGTCCGCGCGCGTGTCGCCGCGCTCGTAGTGCCAGCGCAGCATCCAGAAGTCGTTCAGCCGCTCCCACCACACCCGGTGCACGGCCGCGGACAGTTCCGAGGGCGTGGCGCCGGCCGCGCGCCGGTACGCGCGCGCGTAGGCACGCACTTTCGGCAGGTCCAGGGTCCCGCCGGGCGCCACGAAGAAGATCACGGCGGCGCGTACGGCCTCCTCCGCGCGCGGCTGCACACCGAGCCGGTCCCAGTCCACGATGGCGGCCGGGGCGTCGTCCTTGTAGAGCAGGTTGAACGGGTGGAAGTCGCCGTGCACCCAGCCCACCGAACCGCCGCGCGGCGGGCGCCGGTCCGCGTGCTGTTCCAGGAGCGCGCGGCGTTCCAGCAGCCGGTGCCGGGCGAGTTCGTCGAAGGCGTCGGCGGGGCGGTGCCGCCGCACATGGGCGAGCAGGTCGTCGATGAGGGCGAAGGTGTCGGCCGGGTCCGCGCTCTCCACCGGGTGGGGACTCGTCGCAGGGCGCGTGCGCCCCTTGGGGGGCATCACGCGCTCCAGACAGGCGTGCACGGCGCCCAGGAGCGCCCCCAGGCGCGCGCTCTCCCCTCGGGTGAGCTGGCCGCCGTGCCGGTGCCTGCCGTCGATCCAGGGGTGCAGGGCGTAGGCGTGGCCGCCGACGACGGCGACCGTGCGGCCCTCGCGGTGCGCGAGCGGTACGGCGACCGGGACGCCGAGGTCGGCGAGGCGCCGGGTGGCCAGGTGCCGGCGTTCGATGGCGGCCGGGTCGGCGGTGTCCGGGTCGAAGTGGTGCTTGAGGAAGTAACGGCCGCTCGTGGTGCACAGCCGGTAGCCGCGGTTGAGCAGGCCCTGGTCGACCGGGTCACAGGTAAGGGCGGTACCCGCGGCGTACAGGCGGAGCAGGGCGCCCAAGGGGAGTGCGTGGGGCACGGGGGGTGGTACACATGAGCGCGGCACGCGCCAGATGCTAGGGCACGCGCGGCCCCTGTGAGCTGGGGCTTGTCACAGACAGTCGCCAGTGGTCGCTTTCGGTCACGAGATGGGCCTTTCCGTCTCCGCGCGGGCCGCGGCGAGGTCTTCGTCCGTACGCGCCCGAGGGCCTCATCCGTATGCGGGAGAAATACCGCGACTTTTCCCTCTTCGTGTGCGAGGCCGGTCTCACATGAAACTCTTCCCGTGACCTGGGTGCGCGGGATAACGTGCGGATGCTCCGGACTGCCGCAAGGCTGTGACCAGCGCGCTTCCGCATCGCCTCGATTTACTTGGAAATCCAAGCAAAATCGCAGGTCAAACGGGGTTTCACAGAAATGTGGGGCACTGGGTAACGTGATGGTTGCAGGGCGCTCGCCGGGGCACCTGTCACGCCTGTTCCCGGCCGAGTGGCACCCACCCCGTGCCCGGTGGTCGAAACAGGTGAGCCGCACTGGCCTACCGGCAACCCCGGGGGCCGGAACGACGGAGGAGCACACGTGACCGTGGAGAGCAGTGCCGCGCGCAAGCCGCGACGCACCGCCGCAGGCAAGGCCGGCACCACCGGCGGCAAGACCGGCACCACCGGCGCCGCGACCGGAGCCACCGGCACCAAGCGCACCACCCGCAGCACCGCCAGGAAGAGCACCGATCCGGAGCTCGTACAGCTCCTGACGCCGGAGGGCAAGCGGGTCAAGAACGCCGAGTACGACGCCTACGTCGCCGGCATCACCCCTGAAGAGCTGCGCGGCCTGTACCGCGACATGGTGCTCACCCGCCGCTTCGACGCCGAGGCCACCGCCCTCCAGCGCCAGGGCGAACTGGGCCTGTGGGCGTCCCTGCTGGGCCAGGAGGCCGCCCAGATCGGCTCCGGCCGGGCCACCCGCGAGGACGACTACGTCTTCCCGACCTACCGGGAGCACGGCGTCGCCTGGTGCCGCGGCGTCGACCCGACCAACCTGCTCGGCATGTTCCGCGGCGTGAACAACGGCGGCTGGGACCCGAACAGCAACAACTTCCACCTGTACACGATCGTCATCGGCTCCCAGACGCTGCACGCCACCGGCTACGCGATGGGCGTCGCCAAGGACGGCGCGGACTCGGCGGTCATCGCCTACTTCGGCGACGGCGCCTCCAGCCAGGGCGACGTCGCCGAATCGTTCACCTTCTCCGCGGTCTACAACGCCCCCGTGGTGTTCTTCTGCCAGAACAACCAGTGGGCGATCTCCGAGCCGACCGAGCGCCAGACCCGCGTCCCGCTCTACCAGCGCGCGCAGGGCTACGGCTTCCCCGGCGTCCGCGTCGACGGCAACGACGTCCTGGCCTGTCTCGCGGTCACCAAGTGGGCGCTGGAGCGCGCCCGCAACGGCGAGGGCCCCACCCTGGTGGAGGCGTACACCTACCGCATGGGCGCGCACACCACCTCCGACGACCCCACCCGCTACCGGGGCGACGAGGAGCGGCTGGCCTGGGAGGCGAAGGACCCGATCCTGCGGCTCCGCCGGTACCTGGAGGCCTCAAACCACGCGGACGAGGGATTCTTCGCGGAACTTGAGACCGAGTCCGAGGCGTTGGGCAAACGAGTGCGCGAAGCGGTCCGCGCCATGCCCGACCCGGACCACTTCGCCATCTTCGAGAACGCATACGCGGACGGGCACGCGCTCGTCGACGAGGAGCGCGCCCAGTTCGCCGCCTACCAGGCGTCGTTCGCCGATGAAGGGGGTCACTGAGATGGCCGAGAAGATGGCGATGGCCAAGGCCATCAACGAGTCGCTGCGCCGTGCCCTGGACACCGACCCCAAGGTGCTGATCATGGGTGAGGACGTCGGCAAGCTCGGCGGCGTCTTCCGGGTGACGGACGGGTTGCAGAAGGACTTCGGCGAGAGCCGGGTCATCGACACCCCGCTCGCCGAGTCCGGCATCGTCGGCACCGCGATCGGCCTGGCCCTGCGCGGCTACCGCCCGGTGGTGGAGATCCAGTTCGACGGCTTCGTCTTCCCGGCCTACGACCAGATCGTCACCCAGCTGGCCAAGATGCACGCCCGCTCGCTGGGCAAGGTCAAGCTGCCGGTCGTCGTCCGCATCCCCTACGGCGGCGGCATCGGCGCGGTCGAGCACCACTCGGAGTCGCCGGAAGCGCTGTTCGCGCACGTGGCCGGCCTGAAGGTGGTCTCCCCGTCCAACGCGTCGGACGCGTACTGGATGATGCAGCAGGCCATCCAGAGCGACGACCCGGTGATCTACTTCGAGCCCAAGCGGCGCTACTGGGACAAGGCCGAGGTCGACTTCGAGGCGATCCCCGCCCCGCTGCACAAGGCGCGCGTGGTCCGCGAGGGCACCGACCTGACGCTGGCGGCCTACGGCCCCATGGTGAAGCTGTGCCAGGAGGCGGCGAACGCGGCGGCCGAGGAGGGCAAGTCCCTGGAGGTCCTGGACCTGCGCTCGGTCAGCCCCCTCGACTTCGACTCCGTCCAGGCCTCGGTGGAGAAGACCCGCCGCCTGGTCGTGGTGCACGAGGCACCGGTGTTCTTCGGCTCCGGCGCGGAGATCGCCGCCCGGATCACCGAGCGCTGCTTCTACCACCTGGAGGCACCGGTCCTGCGGGTCGGCGGCTACCACGCCCCGTATCCGCCGGCGCGCCTGGAAGAGGAGTACCTGCCGGACCTGGACCGTGTGCTCGACGCCGTCGACCGCTCGCTGGCGTACTGAGGAGAGGGTCGTGACGACGATGACGGAAGCGTCCGTACGCGAGTTCAAGATGCCCGACGTGGGCGAGGGACTCACCGAGGCCGAGATCCTCAAGTGGTATGTCCAGCCGGGCGACACGGTGACGGACGGCCAGGTGGTCTGCGAGGTGGAGACGGCGAAGGCGGCCGTCGAACTGCCCATCCCCTACGACGGCGTGGTCCGCGAACTGCACTTCCCCGAGGGCACCACGGTGGACGTGGGCACGTCCATCATCGCGGTGGCGGTGGCCGGGGCCGGCGGTGCCGCGCCGGAGGCCCCCGCCGAGCAGCCCGCGGCGGCCCCCGCCCCGGCGAAGGAGGAGCCGAAGCCGGAGGGCCGCCAGCCGGTCCTCGTTGGGTACGGCGTGGCGGCCTCCTCCACCAGGCGCCGCCCGCGCAAGGGCCCCGAGGTCACCGTCCCGGCGCCGGCGCAGGCGGTCCAGGCGGAGCTGAACGGCCACGGCGGCGCGGTCGCCGGGAAGTCCCGCCCGCTGGCCAAGCCCCCGGTGCGCAAGCTGGCCAAGGACCTGGGCGTCGACCTGGCCGCGATCACCCCGTCCGGCCCGGACGGCATCATCACGCGTGAGGACGTCCACGCGGCGGCCACGCCCCGGACGGCCGAGCCGGCCGCCCCGGTCACGGCGGCGCCCGCCGCTCCCGCGGCCCCGGCGCCCGTGGCGTCGTACGACACCGCGCGGGAGACCCGCATCCCGGTCAAGGGCGTCCGCAAGGCCACCGCGCAGGCGATGGTCGGCTCGGCGTTCACCGCGCCGCACGTCACCGAGTTCGTGACGGTGGACGTGACCCGCACGATGAAGCTGGTCGAGGAGCTGAAGCAGGACAAGGAGATGCAGGGCCTGCGGGTGAACCCGCTGCTGCTGATCGCCAAGGCCCTGCTGGTCGCCATCAAGCGCAACCCGGACATCAACGCGTCCTGGGACGAGGCGAACCAGGAGATCGTGCGCAAGCACTACGTCAACCTGGGCATCGCGGCGGCCACCCCGCGCGGTCTGATCGTCCCGAACATCAAGGACGCGCAGGACAAGACGCTCCCCGAACTGGCTCAGGCGCTGGGCGAGCTGGTGTCCACGGCCCGCGAGGGCAAGACCTCCCCCGCGGCGATGCAGGGCGGCACGGTGACCATCACCAACGTCGGCGTCTTCGGCGTCGACACGGGCACCCCGATCCTCAACCCGGGCGAGTCGGCGATCCTCGCGGTCGGTGCGATCAAGCTCCAGCCGTGGGTCCACAAGGGCAAGGTGAAGCCGCGTCAGGTCACCACGCTGGCCCTGAGCTTCGACCACCGGCTGGTGGACGGCGAGCTGGGCTCGAAGGTGCTCGCGGATGTCGCCGCGATCCTGGAGCAGCCGAAGCGGCTGATCACCTGGGCCTGACCGCCCGACGACTCGCCGGTGCACGGCGAAGGGCCCGCCGCACGGGGTGCGGCGGGCCCTTGTCGTCGGTGCGTCAGCCGAGCTTGGCGAAGCCGTAGTTGAGCAGCTTCTTCGCGTCCGCCTCGCGCTGGGTGATGGAGGAGGAGGCGAGGACGGTGCCGATGACGGTCTTGCCGTTCCGGGTCGCGGCGAAGACCAGGCAGTACTTGGCCTCGGGGCCGGAACCGGTCTTCACGCCGATGGTGCCGCTGTAGCTGCTGAGGAGCCCGTTGGTGTTCTTCCACGGGTTCATCGTGCGGGTGCTGCCCGTCTTGGTGATCGTCTTCGCGGTGTACGACTTCGTCTTGACGATCGTGCGGAACGTGGAGCTCTTCATCGCGCTGCTGGCGATCTTCGTCAGGTCGCGCGGCGTCGAGTAGTTGGAGCCGTTGCCGATGCCGTCGAACGAGTCGAAGTGGGTGTTCTTCAGACCCAGGTTCTTGGCGGCGGTGTTCATCTTGCCGATGAAGGACTTCACCCGCGCGGCCCGCGTGGAGCCGGAGCCGAACTTGTCGGCGAGCGCGTAGGCGGCGTCGCAGCCGGACGGCAGCATCAGGCCGTACAGCAGCTGGCGGACCGTCACCTTGTCGCCGACGATCAGGTGGGCCTGGGAGGCGTTGTTCTTGACGACGTAGTCGCTGTACGCCTTCTGGATCGTGACCTTGGCGTCGAGGTTCAGGTTCGACTGCGCGAGCACGACCTTGGCGGTCATGATCTTGGTGGTGGAGCCGGTGGAGCGCCTGGTGTCCGCCGCCTTTCCGTACAGCGTCGCGGCGTTGGCGTTGTTCATCACGAACCCGCCCTTGGCCACGATCGTCGGCGCGGTGACGGCCTGTGCGGGCGCTGCGGTGAGGGCACCGGTCGCGAGCAGCGCGCCGGACGTGACGGCGACGGCAGTTGCTCTGCGGAGGCGGATGCCCTTGATGCCGGTAATCAAAGTGATATACCTCGAATGTCTTGAATGCCCCTGGATTGCGGCCGAGTTGAGGTGGCAAGCGGGAGGGGGCCGCATAGGTGTGACACGTAAGTAGCACAGAAGGTTGTGCGGTCGCCGAGAGAGACGTGCGTCACGTCCGTATGATGGACGGTCCGGCCCTTGCGTACGTGTTGTATCTATGCTGTGGGCATGAACACGGCCGTCGAGCAGTCCGCCCCTCAGTCCCTCAAGCCGCCACCCGCCGCCGACCGCGTGTACACCCACGTCAAGCAGGGTGTGCTCGACCGCCGCTACGAGGGCGGCACCCTGCTCACCGAGGGGGAGCTGGCCGAGGCCGTCGGGGTCTCGCGCACGCCCGTCCGGGAGGCGCTGCTGCGGCTGGAGGCCGAGGGCCTCATCCGGCTCTACCCGAAGAAGGGCGCCCTGGTCCTGCCGGTCTCCGCGCAGGAGATCGCCGACGTGGTGGAGACCCGGCTGCTGGTCGAGGAGCACGCGGCCCGCAAGGCCGTACCCGCGCCGCCGGGCCTGCTGGAGCGGCTGGCCGAGCTGCTGGAGCAGCAGAAGGCGCAGGCCGCCGCCGGCGACCTGGCCGCCGCCGCGGTCACCGACCGCTGCTTCCACGCCGAGATCGTGCGCAGCGGGGGCAACGAGATCCTCTCCCGGCTCTACGACCAGCTGCGCGACCGGCAGCTGCGGATGGGCGTCGCCGTCATGCACTCCCACCCCGACCGGATCGCCAAGACGCTCGCCGAGCACGAGGAGATCCTGGACGCGCTGCGCGCCGGCGACGCCGAGGCGGCCGTCGGGATCGTGCACCGGCATGTGGGCTGGTTCTCGCACCTGGCACGGGGTGAGGTCCGATGAGCCTTCCGGGGCGCGGCGCCACCCTTCCGGGCGATCCGCCGGGCGGGCGCCGGGCCGTCGCCGTCTGGTCCATAGGCGTGGCCGTCTACTTCGTCGCCGTCATCTTCCGTACGTCGCTGGGCGTGGCCGGCCTCGACGCGGCCGACCGCTTCCACGTGGGCGCCTCGGCGCTCTCCACGTTCTCCATCCTCCAGCTGCTGGTCTACGCGGGCATGCAGATACCCGTCGGCCTGCTCGTGGACCACCTCGGCACCAAGAAGGTGCTGAGCATCGGTGCGGTGCTCTTCACCGCCGGACAGCTGGGCTTCGCCTTCTCCCCCTCGTACGGCACCGCGCTCGCCTCCCGGGCGCTGCTGGGCTGCGGCGACGCGATGACCTTCATCAGCGTGCTGCGGCTCGGCACCCGCTGGTTCCCGGCCCGGCGCGGCCCGCTGGTCGCTCAGCTCGCGGGCCTGGTCGGGATGGCGGGCAACCTGGTCTCCACCCTGGTCCTGGCCCGGCTGCTGCACGGCATCGGCTGGACCCCGGCGTTCGCGGGCAGCGCGCTGGCGGGGGCGGTCGTCCTCGTGCTCACCCTGCTCTTCCTGAAGGACCACCCCGAGGGGCAGGAGCCGGAGCCGTCCCCGCACCGGGGCGCGGCCTACGTCCGCCGGCAGATCGCCGCCTCCTGGCGGGAGCCCGGCACCCGCCTGGGCCTGTGGGTGCACTTCACCACCCAGTTCCCGGCGATGGTGTTCCTGCTGCTGTGGGGCCTGCCGTTCCTGGTCGAGGCGGAGGGCCTCAGCCGCGCCACGGCCGGCGAGCTGCTCACTCTCGTCGTGCTGTCCAACATGGTGATCGGCCTGGTCTACGGCCAGATCGTCGCCCGGCACCACGCGGCGCGGCTGCCGCTGGCGCTGGGCACGGTGGCCGCCACCGCGCTGCTGTGGGCGGCGACCCTGGCCTACCCCGGGGAGCACGCGCCGATGTGGCTGCTGCTGGTGCTGTGCGCGGTGCTCGGGGCGTGCGGACCGGCGTCCATGCTCGGTTTCGACTTCGCCCGGCCGGCCAACCCGCCCGAGCGACAGGGCACGGCGTCCGGCATCACCAACATGGGTGGCTTCATCGCCTCCATGACGACGCTCTTCGCGATCGGCGTGCTGCTGGACGCGACCGGGGACGACTACACCGTGGCGTTCAGCGCCGTGTTCGTGCTCCAGGCGCTCGGGATCGGTCAGATCCTGCGGCTGCGGGGGCGGGCGGCCCGGCGGGAGCGCGAGCGGCTGGTCGCCAGCCGGGTGGAGACGGTGCACGTGCCCGCGGCGTGAGCCGCGGGGCATCCCGCCCGCCCGTGCTTCTCCGGTCGGCCGGGAGGCCGGCCGGGTGCCGTCACGGCGTCACCGCGAAGTGGCGCAGGATGGCCGCCGCCAGCTCCTGGTCGCCCTCCGTCTTCACCCGGTCCGCCACCGCCTCGGGGCTCACCCGACCGCAGGCCAGACGGACGTAGGTCTCCCAGTCGAGGGTGAGGGTGGCCGCCGGGCCGAGGGCGGGGACGGTCTCCAGGGTGCCGCGGCCCTGGATGTCCACGCGGACCGTGCGCAGGAACTCGACCGGGCCGTGCACGTCGAACACGATCGCCGAGCTGCGCGGGGCGTTCGCGTCGTGCGCCACGACCTTGGGCAGCGCCTCCAGCAGGACGTCCCGGGTGACGTAGGCGCCCGGCGAGTCCAGGTTGCCGGGGCGGCCGAGGGCCGCGCGCAGGTCCTGCTCGTGCACCCACACGTCGAACGCGCGGGCGCGGTAGGCCTGTTCCAGGGTGATCTCCGTGCCCAGCGGCCCGCGCACTTTGGTGCCGGGGTCCCGGGCCTCGTTGCGCAGCTGGCGGTTGCGGCGGATGACCGTGTACTCCAGCTCGGCCGTCATCTCCGGCGCCGTGTGGTGGCGGCGGACGTCGACCTGCATCTCCATGTAGCGCTGGTGGTCGGTGGTGACGTGGAAGAGGTCGCGCGGCAGGGAGTGGATGGGGCGCGGGTCGCCGAGCATCTCGCAGTCCAGGCCGATGACATGGGACACGACGTCCCGCACCGACCAGCCGGGGCAGGGTGTCCGCCGGTTCCACTCGCCTTCGACGAGCGACTGCACCATCTCGGATATCGCTTCGATGGAGTGGGTCCAGGCGTCGGCGTAGGGCTGGAGGGTGGGATGCAGACTCACGGAACGGGACCCCTCGGCGGTCGGTACACGGGCAGGTTGTGGCGGCATGGCCAGTGGGCGGCTGCACTTCGGCGGGTGTCTTGGAGTCCCCCAGGTTCTCGACTGTGCTCGAACTGGGGGCACCCCCAAGTTACGCTGCTGAAAGGCACCCCGGCAGTGCTTTCGTGTGACGATCGTAGGCCCGTGTGGACGACTCGAATGCCAGGACGGTGGTAGTGTGCGCGCCTCGCTGATCCAGATCGCCGTGGACGAGGGCGAACCGGTCGACTCCCGGCGCCGGCGCGTGGCCGCGCTGGTGCGGGAGCAGAGCGGCGCCGACCTCGTCGTACTGCCCGAACTGTGGACGACCGGTGCCTTCGCCTTCGAGGAGTTCGGCCGGGCGGCCGAGCCGCTCGAAGGGCCGACGTACGAGGCCATGGCCAAGGCGGCGAGCGACGCGGGCGTGTGGCTGCACGCCGGTTCCCTGCCCGAGAGGGACCCTGACGGCACCCTCTACAACACGTCCCTCCTCTTCTCCCCCTCCGGTGAGCCGGCCGCGGCCTACCGCAAGATCCACCGCTTCGGCTTCGACAAGGGCGAGGCGGTGCTGATGGGCGCCGGCCGGGACCTGGTGACGGCCCGGCTGCCCGGGACCACGCTCGGCCTGGCCACCTGCTACGACCTCCGTTTCCCCGAGCTCTTCCGCGGTCTGGTCGACGCCGGCGCCGAGACGCTGGTGATCCCGGCGGGCTGGCCCGAGCGGCGACGCGCGCACTGGACGCTGCTGGCCCAGGCGCGGGCGGTGGAGAACCAGGCGTTCGTGCTCGCCTGTGGAACGGCCGGGACCCACGCCGGAGTTCCGCAGGCGGGTCACTCGATCGTGGTGGATCCGTGGGGCGAGGTGCTCGCCGAGGCGGGCCCCGGAGAAGAGGTCCTCACGGTCGACCTGGACCCGGCGAAGGTCGGCGCGACCCGCGAACAGTTCCCGGCGCTCAAGGACCGGGTGCTGGGCCTGGAACCGCCCCGGCGCCCGCGCTAGTCCCCGTCAGTCCTCCTCCCCCTCCTTCTCGGCGAGGTGGATCACGCACACCGCCACCGCGATCAGCAGCGCCGGGTCGGCGTCCTCCCGTACGACGTCCACGCCGTACGTGTCGCGGACGCTCAGCCAGCGGCGGGAGATCACCGCGAGGAGTTCGCCGTCGTACTCGACGGCGAACTCGCGGTCCAGGATCTTTCCGCTGACGTCGAGTTCGGTGCCGTCCACCAGGGAGACCCGGTAGTGGTTGCGCAGCAGGGACAGCCGCTTGCGCCGGATCCTGGCCAGGGGCTCGCCCTCGCGTTCGATCAGCATGGTGTCGCGCAGGGCGAACATCTTCTGGTGGATGTCGATCAGGACCCGCCCCTCGGTGTCCTTCAGCTCGAAGGTGTCCCGCAGGCGCATCGCCTTGCCGTCGACGAGGAACACCTTCCGGCCGTGTTCGTCCTCGATCCACCAGTCGTCACCGATGCCGAGGATCCGGTCGCGTACGAGGAATCTCATACGGGTCATGCTTCCCCGGCACCGGTCGATCGTCACGGGTCGTGCTGGTTCGTCAGGCCGGCCCGAGGCGTCGTGCGTGACCCCGACGCCGTACCGCCCGGGGCGAGCGGGCCGGATCGCGGGCGACCGCGGACCCGGACCCGGGTCCGTCTCACGCCGTCCTGACCCGGCCCTGCCGACCGGCCGCACCTTCCACGGGCGCCGTCCCGAACCGCCTGAGGTACTGCGAGGGGCTCAGCCCCGTCTCCCGCCGCAGCCGCGCCCGCAGATTGGCCGCCGTACCCAGGCCGCTGCGCGCCGCCACGACGTCCAGTCGCTCCTCACCCCGCTCGATCAGCCGGCACGCCAGCGCCACCCGCTCCGCGGTGAGCCAGGCCAGCGGGGTCGTGCCCAGCCGGCTGCGGAAGCGCCGGTGCAGCGTGGCCGGGCTGACCGCCGCGCGGGACGCCAGGCCGGCCACCGTCAACGGCTCGTCCAGCCGTTCCTGCGCCCACGCCGGCAGCGGGCCGAGGGACTCGTCGGGCACGGCGGGCACCGGCCGCTCCACGAACTGCCGCTGCCCGCCGTCCCGGTGTGCGGCGAAGACGAGCCGCCGGGAGACGTGGTGGGCGATCTCCGCGCCGTGGTCCCGGCGGACCAGGTGCAGGCCGAGGTCGAGCGCGGAGGCGCTGCCGGAGGCGGTGAGGATGTCGCCGTCGTCCACGAAGAGCACGTCCGGTTCCAGGCGCACCGCGGGGAAGCGGGACCGGAAGGACTGTGCCCACATCCAGTGACAGGCCGCGCGGCGCCCGTCCAGCAGCCCGGCCTCCGCGATCGTGAACGCGCCCGAGCAGAAGCCGACGAGGCGGGCGCCACGCGCGTGTGCCCGGCGTACGACGTCCAGGACGCGCTCCGCGCGCGGGACCTCGGTGTCCGGGCGGTTCGGCACGATCAGCGTGTCGGCCTCCTCGGAGGCTTCCAGACCGGCCACTCCGCCCAGCGTGAAGAAGCCGTCCCGCATCCGGGTGTGCGGCTCGGCCGCGCACAGCCGGAAGTCGTACTTATCCGAGCAGTGGAGCCCCCGCATCGTCACCGCCGTCAACGACTACGACGTCCGCGTGGCGAAGGTGGAGGGCGAACACCTCTGGCACGCGCACGAACACACCGACGAGTTCTTCCTGGTCCTCCCCGGCGAGCTGCACATTGGTCTGCGCGAACCGGCCGGCGAGCGCACGGTGGTCCTGCCCAGGGGATCGGTGTTCACCGTCCCGCGCGGCACCGAGCACAAGCCGTACGCGCCCGTGCCCACCGAGATCCTGCTCTTCGAGCCCACCGGGACGCTGACCGTCGGCGACCGGCACGAGGACGTCCCCGGCCACGTGGACGCGACCACGGGTCACGCGCTGGCGTGACCCGCTCCTGACGGGACGCCGGAATCCACCGGGACACCAGGTGTTCCGCGGGTGAACTTCCGGTTCTCCCAAGGGTGTTGGCCAACCAACGGGAGCAGCCCCGAGTCGAACGGTGCGGAAGCCGGCGGAAGCCGGCCGAACAGTCCGCCCGTTCCTCCCGGAGGTCCACCATGTCCGCTCGCGCCCACCGCCGCCGGCCCGTCCGCGCGCTCGCCCTGGCCGTCGGCACGGCCGCCGCGCTGGCCGTGCCGTTCGCCCTGTCCGGCACCGCGTCGGCGGCCACTTCGCCCGCCACCGCCGAGGTCAACCAGTACGACTGGCAGCTCACCTACAAGGCCGCCCCCGGCCAGACCAACAAGGCCACCGTCACCGCGTCGCTCACCGCCGACCGCACCGGCATCACCTACGTGATCGACGACACCGTCGCGATCAAGGCGGGCCACGGCTGCGCCCACCCGGACGGCGCGGACCGCACGAAGGTCTCCTGCACGGTCACCAGCCTCGACAGCCAGGACCCGTACGCCGCCCTGGTCGTGGACCTCGGCGACCGCGACGACACCCTCGCGTACAGGAACGCCACCGACCAGATCTACTACTACGCCCAGATCTCCCTGGGCTCCGGCAACGACAAGGCGACCGACTCCGGCCGCCTCGACGGCGCCTACGTCTCGGGCGACGCGGGCAACGACCGGCTCACGGTCGGCAAGGAGGGCCTGGCCTGGGGCGGCGACGGGAACGACACGATCAACGCGAGCGGTGGCGACAACATCGTGCAGGGCGGCAAGGGCGACGACGTGCTGCACGGCGGCGCCGGCGCCCAGGACCTGGCCGGTGACGAAGGCAAGGACACGATCACCGGCGGCACCGGCGACGACGTCCTGTACGGCAACAGCGGCAACGACAGACTGTACGGCAACAGCGGGAACGACAGGCTCTACGGCGGCCCAGGCCGGGACACGCTCTCCGGCGGCCCCGGCCGGAACGTGGTCCACCAGGGCTGACGGCCGCGCCGGTCACGGGCGGGCCGCCCCGCGCCCGGGTTTTCCACAGGCGCCGAAACGGCTGTCGGCGTCAGGTGGCACTCTTGGAGCCATGACCGACTCCGCACCCCGACGCGCCCGAGTCCGCGCCCCCGAGCTGATCGGCAAGGGTGGCTGGCTGAACACGGGAGACCAGCAGTACACCCTCGCCGACCTGCGCGGACGCATAGTCGTCCTGGACTTCTGGACCTTCTGCTGCATCAACTGCCTGCACGTCCTGGACGAGCTGCGCGAGCTGGAGGAGAAGCACCAGGACACGCTCGTGGTGATCGGGGTGCACTCGCCGAAGTTCGTGCACGAGGCGGAGCACCAGGCGGTCGTGGACGCCGTGGAGCGCTACGGCGTGGCGCACCCGGTCCTGGACGACCCCGAGCTGGCCACCTGGAAGCAGTACGCGGTCCGCGCCTGGCCGACGCTCGTGGTGATCGACCCCGAGGGGTACGTCGTCGCGCAGCACGCGGGCGAGGGGCATGTGCACGCCATCGAGCGGCTGGTGACCGAGCTGGAGGCCGAGCACGAGGCCAAGGGCACCCTGCGCCGTGGCGACGGGCCGTACGTCGCACCGGAGCCGGAGCCGACGGCGCTGCGCTTCCCGGGCAAGGCCCTGCTGCTGCCGTCCGGCACCTTCCTGGTCAGCGACACCACCCGGCACCAGCTGGTGGAGCTGGCCGAGGACGCCGAGACCGTCGTACGGCGCATCGGCTCCGGCACGCGCGGATTCGCCGACGGGGGCCCGCGGGAGGCGTCCTTCAACGAGCCGCAGGGCCTCGCCCTCCTCGACGACGGCTCGGTGGTGGTCGCCGACACCGTCAACCACGCCCTGCGCCGCCTGGACCCGGTCACGGGCGAGGTGACCACCCTGGCGGGCACCGGGAAGCAGTGGTGGCAGGGCTCGGCGACCTCCGGCCCGGCCCGCGAGGTGGACCTCTCCTCGCCGTGGGACGTGGCGGTCTTCGGCGGCAAGGTGTGGATCGCGATGGCGGGCGTCCACCAGCTGTGGACGTACGACCCGGCCGAGCGCACGGTCGCCGTGGCGGCCGGCACCACCAACGAGGGCCTGGTGGACGGGCCCGCGGCCGAGGCATGGTTCGCCCAGCCCTCCGGCCTCGCGGCCACCGCCGACCGGCTGTGGCTCGCCGACTCCGAGACGAGCGCCCTGCGCTGGGTCGGCCTCGACGGGCAGGTGCACACCGCCGTCGGCACCGGCCTGTTCGACTTCGGCCACCGGGACGGCGCCGCCGACCAGGCCCTGCTCCAGCACCCGCTGGGCGTCACCGCCCTGCCGGACGGCTCGGTCGCCGTCGCCGACACCTACAACCACGCCCTGCGCCGCTACGACCCGGCGACCGGCGAGGTCACCACGCTCGCCACCGATCTGCGCGAGCCCAGCGGCGCCGTCCTGGCCGGTGAGGACATCGTGGTCGTGGAGTCGGCCCGGCACCGGCTGACCCGGCTGCGGCTGCCGGAGGAGGCGGTGCGCGTGGAGTCGGTCGCCCACCGCACCCAGCGCGCCGCGACCGAGGTCGTCCCCGGCGCGCTGCGCCTGGACGTGATCTTCCAGGCCCCGGCGGGCCAGAAGCTCGACATACGCTACGGCCCCTCGACCCGGCTGCTGGTCTCCGCCACCCCGCCCGAGCTGCTGCTCAAGGGCGAGGGAGCGGACACCGACCTGTCCCGCGACCTGGAACTGAACCCGGACGTCACGGAGGGCGTCCTGCACGTCTCCGCG
Source organism: Streptomyces canarius (assembly GCF_014650735.1). Taxonomy (NCBI): domain Bacteria; kingdom Bacillati; phylum Actinomycetota; class Actinomycetes; order Kitasatosporales; family Streptomycetaceae; genus Streptomyces; species Streptomyces canarius. The sequence continues at coordinate 43,822 of NZ_BMVN01000013.1, read as the reverse complement.
ATGGCGGCGTCCTGCGACGACGATCCGGCCAACGCATACCCGGCCTGCCACGTCCACCAGCAGGACTGGGGCGTCCCGGTCCGCCTCACCGAGGGCGGTGCGGACCGGTTGCCCCTGGTGCTGGCCGGGATGGACGACACCGCCCCCGGACAGGGCTGAGCGGCGCGGCCGGCGGGCACAGAGCTGGGCACGGCTGAACCCACCTTCACAGGCCGGTGGGTTCAGCCGTCAGACGCCGTAGCCGTCGGAGTAGCCGTCGACGCGGTGGTGGCGGGGTTCTTCCTCCACCACCGGCGTCGTCGGCGGGACCACCACGCGGCGGCGGCGGGCTATTCCGCTGAACGTCGCCACGCCGATCAGGCCCACGGCCATCAGGATCAGGCCGACGACGGTGAGGTTGACGCCCTGCATGTGCCAGTCGGTCGCGAACGTCAGAATGGCCCCCACGGCGATGAGGATGATGCATCCGCCGAGACCCATGAGACCTCGCCTCCCCTTCTGGTTCCGGAATCTCCGGTGCCCTCCGGGTACCCGGCGAGGCCCCGACTAGCCCTCCAGGAAGGCGGTCAGGGCGTTCGCCAGGAGGAACGGGTCGTCGGCGCCGCACAGTTCACGGACGCTGTGCATGGAGAGGATCGCCACGCCGATGTCGACCGTGCGGATGCCGTGCCGGGCCGCGGTGATCGGGCCGATGGTGGTGCCGCACGGCATGGAGTTGTTGGAGACGAAGCTCTGGAAGGGGACGTTCGCCTTCTCGCAGGCCGCGGCGAACACCGCGCGGCCCGAACCGTCGGTGGCGTAGCGGTTGTTGACGTTGACCTTGAGGATCGGGCCGCCGTTGACCCGCGGGTGGTGCGTCGGGTCGTGCCGCTCGGCGTAGTTGGGGTGCACGGCGTGGCCCGTGTCGGAGGACAGGCAGACCGTTCCGGCGAAGGCGCGGGCCCGGTCCTCGAACGACCCGCCGCGCGCGAGGACCGAGCGCTCCAGGACGGTGCCGAGCAGCGGGCCGTCCGCGCCGGTGTCCGACTGGGAGCCGTTCTCCTCGTGGTCGAAGGCGGCCAGCACCGGGATGCGGGTGAGCGCGGCACCGGAGGCTGCCGCGGCGACGAGGGCGGCGACACCGGCGTGCACGGACAGCAGGTTGTCCATCCGCGGACCGGCGACCAGCTCGCGGTCCCGGCCGAGGTAGGCGGGCGGCTCCACCGGGTACGTCATCAGGTCCCAGCCGGCCACCGAGCCCGCCGTCAGCCCGGCCTCCTGCTCCAGGAAGGCGATGAGTTCGCCGTCCAGCACCTCGTTGCCGAGGCCCCACACCGGCTGGAGGTGCCGCTGCTTGTCCAGCTTGAGCCCCTCCGAGCTGACCGAACGGTCCAGGTGGATGGCGAGCTGCGGCACCCGCAGCAGCGGCCGGTCCACGTCGACCAGGACCGAGGAGCCGTCGCGCAGGGTCAGCCGGCCGGCCAGGCCGAGATCCCGGTCCAGCCAGGAGTTCAGCAGCGGGCCGCCGTAGATCTCGACGGCGACCTGGCGCCAGCCGTGCGCCCCGCTGTCCGGGCGCGGCTTGACCCTGAGGTTCGGGGAGTCGGTGTGCGCGCCGATGATGTGGAAGGGGGTGTGCGGCTCGGCGCCCTCGGGCACGTACCAGGCCACGATCGCGCCGCCGCGCAGCACGTACTTGCCGCCGTACGTCCCGTCCCAGGCGTCCGTCTCCGCCACCTGCCGGAAGCCCGCCTTCTCCAGCCGGGCGGCGGCGTTCGCCACGGCGTGGTACGGCGTCGGGCTCGCCGCCAGGAAGGACATCAGGTCGTCGGTGTGGCCGCGGTCGAAGGTGAGAGGCGCGCGCGAAGCGCCCCCGGGAGGGGCGGCGGCGGATGACGGGCGGGCTGGTGCGCTCATGGGATTCACCTTAACGACGTGCACGGGCCCGCTCCCGGTAAGGAGCGGGCCCGTGCGAGGAATCGACGGGGTCGTCCGGAACGTCCGGACGGGCCGGTTAGAACGCCGCCTCGTCCAGTTCCATCAGGTCCAGCTCGACGCCCGCGGCGACCTTGCGGGCGAGGGTGACGCCCGGCAGGACGTTCGCCGCGAAGAACTTCGCCGCGGCGATCTTGCCCGTGTAGAACGCCTTGTCCTTCGCCGAGGCCGTGGCCAGCTTCTCGGCGGCGATCGCGGCGCCCCGCAGGAGCAGGTAGCCGACGACGACGTCACCGGAGGCCATGAGCAGGCGGGTGGTGTTCAGGCCGACCTTGTAGATGTTCTTGGTGTCCTGCTCGGTGGCGGCGAGGTCGGTCAGCATCAGGCCGACGATCGCCTCCAGCTCCACGGCCGCCTTGGCCAGGTGCTCGCGGGCGCCGGCCAGCTCCTCGCCGCCGGTGCCGAGCGCCAGGAACTTCTTGATGTCCTCGGCGAGGGAGTTCAGCGCGGCGCCCTGGTTGCGGACGATCTTCCGGAAGAAGAAGTCCTGGCCCTGGATCGCCGTGGTGCCCTCGTACAGGGTGTCGATCTTGGAGTCCCGGATGTACTGCTCGATCGGGTACTCCTGGAGGAAGCCGGAGCCGCCGAAGGTCTGAAGCGACTGGGCGAGCTGCTCGTAGCCCTTCTCGGAGCCGTAGCCCTTGACGATGGGCAGCAGCAGGTCGTTCAGCGCGTGCTCGGCGGAGGCGTCCTCGCCGTTCGCCTCCTTGATCTGGATCGCGTCCTGGACCGAGGCGGTGTGGAGGACGAGGGCGCGCATGCCCTCCGCGTACGCCTTCTGCGTCATCAGCGAGCGGCGCACGTCGGGGTGGTGGGTGATGGTGACCTTGGGCGCGGTCTTGTCCATGAAGTTGGCCAGGTCCGGGCCCTGGACGCGCTCCTTGGCGTACTCCAGCGCGTTGAGGTAGCCGGTGGAGAGCGTGGAGATCGCCTTCGTGCCGACCATCATGCGGGCGAACTCGATGATGCGGAACATCTGGCGGATGCCGTCGTGCTTGTCGCCGATCAGCCAGCCCTTGGCGGGGTGCTTGTCGCCGAAGGTCATCTCGCACGTGTTGGACGCCTTCAGGCCCATCTTGTGCTCGACGTTGGTCGCGTAGACGCCGTTGCGCTCGCCCAGCTCGCCGGTCTCGAAGTCGAAGGTGTACTTCGGGACGAGGAAGAGGGACAGGCCCTTGGTGCCGGGGCCGGCGCCCTCGGGACGCGCGAGCACGTAGTGGAGGATGTTCTCCGACATGTCGTGCTCACCGGAGGTGATGAAGCGCTTCACGCCCTCGATGTGCCAGGAGCCGTCCTCCTGCTGCACGGCCTTGGTGCGGCCGGCGCCCACGTCCGAGCCCGCGTCGGGCTCGGTGAGGACCATCGTCGAGCCCCACTGCTTCTCGACGGCGATCTTGGCGATGTGCTTCTGGACCTCGTTGCCCTCCTCGAAGAGGATGCCGGCGAACGCGGGGCCGGAGGAGTACATCCACACGGCCGGGTTGGCGCCCAGGATCAGCTCGGCGTAGGCCCAGATCAGGGAGCGCGGCGAGGTGGTGCCGCCGATCTCCTCGGGCAGGCCGAGCCGCCAGTACTCCGAGTCCATGAAGGCCTGGTAGCTCTTCTTGAAGGACGCGGGCACGGGCGCGGTGCTGGTCTGCGGGTCGAAGACCGGCGGGTTGCGGTCGGCGTCGGCGAAGGACTCGGCCAGCTCGTTCTCGGAGAGGCGGGTCAGCTCCTCCAGGACGCTCTTGGCGGTCTCGACGTCCATCTCCTCGAACGGGCCGGTGCCGTACACCTTGTCGCGCCCCAGTACTTCGAAGAGGTTGAACTCGATGTCGCGGAGATTCGACTTGTAGTGCCCCATGGCGACGGCTCCGTAGAGGGATCGGCGAGGCACTTGCTCCTCGCACCTAGTTCACGTACCAACAAGTAGCTCCGATGATGCTACCCGCGGGTAATAAGAAGCAACCCCGATCCGGGCATCTGTGACCCACCCCTCGCCCGGCGCTCAGTACTCTTACGCGCATGTACGGATACGGCCAGCCCATGGACGGGGGTGCTGCCCAGCAGCAGTACGCCTCGTCGCAGCAGCAGATGCCGGGTGGTGTCGGCGGGTACGGGCAGCAGCCGCCGCTGTACCCCGAGCCGTCGCCGCCCTCGCTCGCGGACGCGGTGCGCGCCTTCACGACCGGGCAGATGTCCGCCGAGGACTTCCAGCAGACCTTCGCCACGTCGAAGGTGTACTGCCCGCGCGGCGACACCCCCGGCTTCCTGGCGCTGCACAACACCCAGCAGCCGGTGATCCCGATGTTCACCTCGCTGAAGGAGCTGCGCCGGTACGCCGGCAAGGAGTCCAAGTACTTCGTCATCACCGGCGCCGAGGTGATCGACCTGCTCCCGACCGGCTACGGCTTCGTCCTGGACATGGAGGGCGAGCACCGGATGGTCTTCGACGCGAAGGCCGTCGAGCAGATGGTCGACTTCGCGATGCGCCGCATGTACGGCTAGACGCCACTGCCGCGCGGACGACGGTCGACCCGTGCGCCCGCGCACCGGGAGCCCGGAGGGAATGTCCTCCGGGCTTTCTCTGTTCTGGGTGGCAAGAAGTTCAACGCTCAACTAAAGTGGGCGTACCAAGGAGGTACCCACCATGCCTGCAATCGACGGCGTCTTCGACCACCATGACAGCAACGGTGGCGGCGGCACCATCACCAACGGCGACACCCAGTGGATGACGGCGGGCTCGGGCCTGCTGCACATCGAGGCCCCGCCGGAGTCCCTCGTCGTGTCCGGCGGCCTCTTCCACGGGCTCCAGCTGTGGGTGAACCTCCCCGCCAAGGACAAGATGATGGCCCCGCGCTACCAGGACATCCGCGGCGGCAACGTCCAGCTGCTCACGACCCCCGACGGCGGCGCGCTGCTGCGTGTCATCGCCGGCGAGCTGGACGGCCACCAGGGCCCCGGCATCACCCACACCCCGATCACGATGATCCACGCGACCGTCGCCCCGGGTGCGGAGATCACCCTGCCGTGGCGCGAGGACTTCAACGGTCTGGCGTACGTCCTCGCGGGCCGCGGCAGCGTCGGTGCGGAGCGCCGCCCGATCCACCTGGGCCAGACGGCCGTCTTCGGCGCCGGCTCCTCGCTCACCGTCCGCGCGGACGAGAAGCAGGACTCGCACACCCCGGACCTGGAGGTCGTCCTCCTCGGCGGACAGCCCATCCGGGAGCCGATGGCGCACTACGGCCCGTTCGTCATGAACACCAAGGACGAGCTGATGCAGGCCTTCGAGGACTTCCAGAAGGGCCGGCTCGGCAGCATCCCGGCGGTCCACGGGATGACCGAGGGCGGCATCTGACCGCTCCCCGGCGAAGGCGGCGGCCCGCGGACGACCCGCCGGGCGCCGCCGGCTCCCCCTGACGACCCCGGCCGCACACCGGCCGGGGCCGGCGTCTTCTCACCCGCCCGGACCCGTGTCACAGGACAGTTCCGGTGCCCCGTGATCGGCTGGACGCGTGCAGTTCCTCCCTGTCGCCGTCCGCCGGTTCGCCGCCTGGTGTGTCGTGCTGCTGCTCGCCGCCGGGGTCGGATGGGTCGGGGTGCGGCTGTGCGCGGAGTTCCGCACGGCCGTCACACCGGTGCTGCTCGCCCTGCTCGGGACCGCGCTGCTCGGGCCGCTGTACCGGCAACTGGTGCGGGCGGGGGTGCAGGCCTCCGTGGCGGCCGGGCTCACCTGCGTTGCCGTCGTGGCCGTCGTCGGCGGTGCCGTGTACATCGTCGTCGCCGCGCTCGTCGACACCGGCGCGGAGATCCTCGCCTCGCTGCGGCACGCGGCCAAGGGCGTCGCACGGCACTTCGGCGCCGCCGGGACGAGTCTGGACGACCTCGCCGCCAACGCCCGGCAACTGCTGGGCAAGTTCGGCAGCACCGCCGCGTCCAACGTCATCAGCGGCGTCAGCGTCGTCGCCGAGTCCATCGCCATGGCCGTGCTCGCCCTGCTGCTCGTCTTCTTCTTCCTGCGCGACTCCCACCGCGCCATGGCCGGCCTGCGCTCGCTCGCGCCCGGCGGCAGCGCCGAGCTCCTGGAGGCCATCGCCCGGCGGTCCTTCGCCGCGGTGGAGGGCTTCATGCGCGGCACGACCTTCATCGCGCTCATCGACGCCCTGTGCATCACCGTCGGCCTGCTGATCCTGCGCGTACCCGGTGCGATCGGGCTCGGCGCGCTCGTCTTCGTCGGCGCCTACATCCCCTATCTCGGCGCCTTCCTCTCCGGCGCGGTGGCCGTGCTGGTCGCCCTCGCCGACCGGGGCTTCGTCATCGCGCTGTGGGTGCTCGGGGTGGTGCTGGCGGTGCAGGTGCTGGAGGGGCATGTGCTGCAACCGGTGATCCAGAGCCGGACCGTGCAGATGCACCCGGCCGTGGTGATGGTGACGATCACCGCGGGCGCCTCCGTCGCGGGCGTCCTCGGCATGCTCCTCGCCGTCCCGCTGACCGCGGCGGCCTTCGGGGCCGTCCAGGAGCTGCGGGGGCGTCAGGCCACCTCCTCCGACGCGCCGGCCCCGGAGCCCCCCGGTTCGTAGAGCTCGAACCAGATGCTCTTGCCCTCGCCCCGCGGGTCCACCCCCCAGCCGTCCGCGAGGAGTTCGATCAGCATCAGACCGCGCCCGGAGGAGGCCAGTTCACCGGGGCGGCGCTTGTGCGGGAGGTCGTCGCCGGTGTCGAAGACCTCCACCCGCAGCCGCCGCCCGGTGCCCTCGCCCATGACCTCCGCGAGCAGCAGCGCGTCGGCGTCCGTGTGCACCAGCACGTTGGTGACCATCTCCGAGACCAGCAGCACCGCCGAGTCCACCTGCTCGGCCGACGCCCAGTCGTGCAGCAGTCCGCGCAGGTGCTGGCGGGCCTCGGCGATCCGTTCCGGCTCGTCCTGCGCCACCGACAGCAGCGTGCGCCGCACCGCCGGCCGTACCGCGACGGTGCCGCCGCGCTCGCGGCCCTCCCCCGGCCGGCACAGCAGCAACAGCGCGATGTCGTCCTCGCGGCGGTCGGCCAGCGGGCCGGTGGTGTGGTGCGAGGACGGCCCGTGCACCCCCTGCACCAGCGCGTCGGCCAGCGACTCCAGGTCGCCCTCGTGGTCCTCCAGGATCGCCCGCAGCCGGCGCCAGCCGCTCTCCATGTCGTGCCCGCCGGTCTCGATCAGGCCGTCGGTGCACAGCATCAGCGTCTCGCCGGGTTCGAGCGTGAACCGGGTCGTCGGGTAGTCGGCATCCGGGTCGAGGCCCAGCGGCAGCCCGCCCGCCGTCGGCCGCGTCATCACCGTGCCGTCCGTCATCCGGATCACCGGGTCGGGGTGCCCGGCGCGGGCGATCTCCAGCCGGCCGGTCGGCGGGTCGGCCTCCACGTACAGGCAGGTCGCGAAGCGGAGGTCGGCCAGCGCGTCCTCCCCGGCGTCCTGGGTGAGGCCGTGCAGGAAGCGGGAGGCGCGGGTGAGGACCGCGTCCGGGCGGTGCCCCTCGGAGGCGTAGGCGCGCAGCGCGATCCTCAGCTGGCCCATCAGGCCGGCCGCGCGCACGTCATGGCCCTGGACGTCCCCGATGACCAGCGCGAAGCGGCCGGAGGGCAGCGGGATCATGTCGTACCAGTCGCCGCCGACCTGGAGTCCGCCGCCGGTCGGGATGTACCGGGCGGCCACCCGCATCCCGGGGACCTCGGGGCCGAGCGACGGCAGCATGGAGCGCTGGAGGCCCTCCGTCAGCTCCCGCGCGGACTCGGCGGCACCGGCCCGGGACAGCGCCTGGGCCAGCATCCGGGCGACCGTCGTCAGGACCGCGCGCTCGTCCGGGGTGAACGCCACCGGATAGGTGAAGGCGGCCATCCAGGCGCCCATCGTGCGCCCGCCCGCCGTCAGGGGCAGGAACGCCCAGGAGCGGCGCCCGAAGTACCGGGCGAGCGGCCAGGTCGCCGGGTAGCGGTCCCGGTACTCCTCGGGCGAGGACAGGTACACCGCGCGGCCCGTGCGGACGACCTCGGCCGCCGGATAGTCGGTGGCCAGCGGCATGTTCGAGAAGGGGCCCATGTCGGCGGGGGTGTGCCCGTGCTGCCCGGTGATCGTCAGCCGGTCGCCCTCGACGCCGAACACCACGAGCCCGTCCGGCGAGAACCCCGGCATCGACAGGGCGCCCGCGACCCGCAGCACCTCCGCCGTGGACCGGGCCTCCGCCAGCGCCCGGCCCGCGTCCAGCAGGAACGCCTCCCGGGAGCGCCGCCAGTCCCCGGTGACCGCGCTGCGGCCGGCCGCCGTGCCCGGGGTCGGCTCGGTCACCTCCTGGAGGGTGCCGATCAGCTCGTACGTGTGCCGCTCGGGGTCGAAGGACGGCTTCGACCGGCTGCGGACGACCCGCAGGATGTTGCCGTCCCCGTCCATGATCCGGATGCGCACCTCGGCGAGGGTGCCCTCGGCGACGGCCAGCCGCACCACGCCGGTGATCTCGTTCCAGTCGACCGGATGGAAGTGGGCCCGGGTCTGCGCCTCCGTGAGGGTGGCCGGCTCCGCGGGCAGGCCGAGCAGCCGCGCCGCCTCCGCGTCGACGGTGACCAGCCCGGTGTCCGTGTCCCAGTGCCAGAGCCCGGTCGCGAGGGCGGCGAGGACGTCCTCCACGGACGGCAGCGGCTCACCTGTGCGCATTGCCCCACTTTATGGAGAGGTGTACGAAGCCTGCCACCGTAGGCGGGCGAGCGGTACGGGCGGTAACGGTGGGAGCCGATCTTGGGGTGCCCGGTACCCTTGGGATGGCCTAGGCCGTACCCGCCTGGCGACACCCGATCCGCAAAGACTGGATGAACGACGATGCATCGGTACAGGTCCCACACCTGCGGCCAGCTCCGCGCCTCTGACGTCGGCACCGACGTCCGGCTGAGTGGCTGGCTGCACAATCGGCGCGACCTGGGCGGCATCCTCTTCATCGATCTCCGTGACCACTACGGCATCACGCAGCTGGTCGCGCGCCCGGGCACCCCGGCGTACGAGGCCCTGGACAAGATCTCCAAGGAGTCCTCGGTCCGTGTCGACGGCCGCGTTGTTTCACGTGGAACCGAGAACGTGAACCCCGACCTGCCCACCGGCGAGATCGAGGTCGAGGTCGCCGAGGTCGAGCTGCTCGGCGCGGCGCAGCCCCTGCCCTTCACCATCAACACCGAGGACGGGGTCAACGAGGAGCGGCGCCTGGAGTACCGCTTCCTGGACCTGCGCCGCGAGCGCATGCACCGCAACATCATGCTGCGCACCTCCGTGATCTCCGCGATCCGCCAGAAGATGGCGGCGATGGGCTTCAACGAGATGGCGACGCCGATCCTGTCCGCCACCTCCCCCGAGGGCGCCCGCGACTACGTGGTCCCCTCCCGTGTGCACCCGGGCAAGTTCTACGCGCTGCCGCAGGCCCCGCAGCAGTTCAAGCAGCTGCTGATGATCTCCGGCTTCGACCGCTACTTCCAGATCGCGCCCTGCTTCCGCGACGAGGACGCCCGCGCCGACCGCTCGCCCGGCGAGTTCTACCAGCTCGACGTGGAGATGAGCTTCGTCGAGCAGGAGGACGTCTTCCAGCCGATCGAGAAGCTCATGACGGAGCTGTTCGAGGAGTTCGGAGGCGGCCGTCACGTCACCTCTCCGTTCCCGCGCATCCCGTTCCGCGAGGCGATGCTGAAGTACGGCTCGGACAAGCCGGACCTGCGCGCCAAGCTGGAGCTGGTCGACATCACCGATGTCTTCGAGGGCTCGGAGTTCAAGGCCTTCGCGGGCAAGCACGTGCGCGCGCTGCCGGTGCCGGACGTCTCCGCGCAGCCCCGCAAGTTCTTCGACCAGCTCGGCGAGTACGCCGTCGAGCAGGGCGCCAAGGGCCTGGCCTGGGTGCGCGTGGCCGAGGACGGCTCGCTCTCCGGCCCGATCGCGAAGTTCCTCACCGAGGCGAACGTCGCCGAGCTGACCAAGCGCCTCTCCCTGGCCCCCGGCCACGCCGTCTTCTTCGGCGCCGGCGAGTACGACGAGGTCTCGAAGATCATGGGCGCCGTCCGTGTGGAGGCGGCCAAGCGCGCCGGCCACTTCGAGGACGGCGTGTTCCGCTTCTGCTGGATCGTCGACTTCCCGATGTACGAGAAGGACGAGGAGACCGGCGGGATCGACTTCTCCCACAACCCCTTCTCGATGCCGCAGGGCGGCCTGGAAGCCCTCCAGACCCAGGACCCGCTGGACGTCCTGGGCTGGCAGTACGACATCGTCTGCAACGGCGTCGAGCTGTCCTCCGGCGCCATCCGGAACCACGACCCGGAGATCATGCTCAAGGCCTTCGAGATCGCGGGCTACGACCGGGAGACCGTCGAGGAGAAGTTCGCGGGCATGCTGCGCGCGTTCCGCTTCGGCGCCCCGCCGCACGGTGGCATCGCCCCGGGCGTGGACCGGATCGTCATGCTCCTCGCGGACGAGCCCAACATCCGCGAGACGATCGCCTTCCCGCTCAACGGCAACGCCCAGGACCTGATGATGGGCGCGCCGACCGAGCTGGACGAGTCCCGCCTGCGCGAGCTGCACCTGACCATCCGGAAGCCGCAGCCGAAGTAAGCAGCCGAGAAATCCCCGGCCGTGCGCGCCGATCCGTCCTGACTCGCTCTTGACGATCGGCGCGCACAGCCGTCTCCGGGCCCGGTGACAGCTTCCGTCCCTACGGTCCCGGCCCATGCAGACACCCCTGAAGCCGGCCGCAGCGGCCGTGAGCCGTCCCGCCCGTCCCGTCGTACGGTGATCATGGCGGGTGGTGCCACCGCCGTGGCCGTGGGCCTGGGCGGCGCCCTGGCCGTCGACGCGTCCGCGGACGACGACACCACCGCGGACCTCTGCTACACGCTGACCTCCGAGACCGTGGAGGGCCCCTACTACATCCCCGCCGACAAGATCCGGCAGGACGTCACCGAGGACCAGGACGGCATCCCGCTGACGCTCACGCTCAAGGTGATCGACGCGGAGACCTGCGAGCCGCTGCGGAACGCGGCCGTCGACATCTGGCACTGCAACGCGGTGGGCGTCTACTCCGGGTACGAGGCGTCGGGCAGCGGCGGTGGAGGCGGCGGCCCGGCGACCGGCACCCTGACGGCGACCCCGACCGGTACGCCCACGGGCGCGCCTCCGTCAGGCGGTCCCGGTGGTCCCGGCGGCGGTGGCCACCAGGAGCCCACCGACGACACCCGCTACCTGCGCGGCACCTGGCGCACCGACCAGCGCGGGCACGCCACCTTCCGGACGGTCGTCCCCGGCTGGTACCAGGGCCGCTGTGCGCACATCCACGTCAAGGTGCACGTCGACGGCACCTGGACGGACGCCGGGTACGAGGGCGGCCACGCCTGCCACACCGGGCAGCTCTTCTTCGCCGAGCAGGCGGTGCTGCTGACGCAGGAGGTGGAGCCGTACTCCACCAACACCACCACCCGCACCACGCTCGACGAGGACACCATCTACCCCGGCAACGGGCACGCGGGCGGCCTGCTGTACCTGTCGTACGACCGCAAGCGCATCGCCCGCGGTGTCCGGGCCCGGCTCATCCTGGGCGTGGCCCCGGACGAGACGCACGACGGCGGCTGATCCCGTTCACTCGCCCTGTTCGTCGGACTCGGTGTCCGGGGACGCGCCCTCCTCCAGCAGCCGCTCGGCGATGTCGTCGGACCAGTGCTGGGCCCAGGCGCGCAGGGCGGCGACGGCGGTCTCGTCCAGGCCGTGGCGGAGGAAGTCCCTGTCGGAGTAGAAGTCCGTGCCCGTCAGCCGGGACTGGAGGGTCGGCAGGTCGAACGGGTCATGGGCGTGTCGGCGCCCCAGTTCCTCCAGGGCGGGCAGGGGGAACCGGGCCGCCGCGGCCTGCGCGTCGATGAGGTCGACGGCGGCGCCCCGGTCGTACAGGGCGCGGATCTTCGTGCCGACGGCGTCCGCCAGGGAGAGCGCCGGGCCGTACCCGGTCAGTTCCGGCGGCTGCCAGAACGCCTCCTTGTGCAGTGCGAGCGCACACGGCTCGCCGGTCGGCGGGTCCGTGACCGTCAGCTGTGCGGTGCGCGCGGTGACCGCGCCGGTCCGCACCCGCCGCCCCCGCGCCTCCAGGGCCGCGCCGACGGCACCGGCGATGTGCTCGATGACCTCGGCGCTCTCGGTGGCGAAGTCCAGGTCGGCGTGCGGGCGGCGGAGCAGTCCGTGCGCCTGGAGGGCGTAGCCGCCGGCCAGGACCAGACCGTACGGGCCGCCCACGGCGACGACGTCCGCGAGGAGCCGGCGATGGGGTTCGGGGATGTCCACACCAAGATCTTTCCGGCTTCCGGCCGCTCATGCGCGACGAGCGGCAACTTTCCCCGCCGCGGCGGCCACTGCCCCGCCGCCGAAGCGCCGCCGGAGCGGCCGAAGGGTCCGGGAAGCGTGTGCTCCCCGGGCCCTTCCGCTCGTGCCACGGCTCAGGCGGCCGGCTTCTCCTCAAGGCGCGGGAAGAGGACCGCGCCCTTGGTGATCGTCGAACCCGCGGGCAGCTTGCCCCACTCGCCCGCGTCCTGGATCCGCTGCCCGGCCAGGGCGCCGAGGCCGGCCTCCGCGCCCAGGGAGTCCCAGAGCTTCTCGGAGGTCTCCGGCATGACCGGGTTCAGCAGCACGGCCACCGCGCGGAGGGCTTCCGCGGCCGTGTAGAGGATCGTCGCGAGGCGGGCCCTGCCCTGCTCGGACTCGTCCTTGGCCACCTTCCACGGCTCCTGCTCCGTGATGTAGCCGTTGACCTGCTTGACGAAGTCGAAGACGGCCAGGATGCCGCCCTGGAAGTCCAGCTCCTCGCCGATGCGGCGGTCCGCCTCGGCCACGGCCTTGGCCAGGCCGTCGTGGATCGCCTTCTCCGCCTCGCCGTCGGCGGCCGACTCCGGCAGCGTGCCGCCGAAGTACTTGCCGACCATGGCGGCCACGCGGGAGGCGAGGTTGCCGAAGTCGTTGGCCAGCTCGGAGGTGTACCGGGCGGAGAAGTCCTCCCAGGAGAAGGAGCCGTCCTGGCCGAAGGCGATGGCCCGCAGGAAGTACCAGCGGTAGGCGTCCACGCCGAAGTGCGAGGTGAGGTCCTGCGGCTTGATGCCGGTCAGGTTCGACTTCGACATCTTCTCGCCGCCGACCATCAGCCAGCCGTTGGCCGCGATCCTGCCGGGGAGCGGGAGACCCTGCGCCATCAGCATGGCGGGCCAGATCACCGCGTGGAAGCGGAGGATGTCCTTGCCGACCAGGTGGACGTCGGCGGGGAACGTGGCCTCGAACTTCTCCTGGTTCTCGTTGTAGCCGACCGCCGTGGCGTAGTTCAGCAGCGCGTCGACCCACACGTAGATCACGTGCTTGTCGTCCCAGGGGATCGGGATGCCCCAGTCGAAGGTCGAGCGGGAGATGGAGAGGTCCTGGAGGCCCTGGCGGACGAAGTTCACGACCTCGTTGCGCGCGGACTCGGGCTGGATGAAGCCCGGGTTGGCCTCGTAGTGGGCGAGGAGCTTGTCGGTGTACTCGCTCAGCTTGAAGAAGTAGTTCTCCTCGCTGAGGATCTCCACCGGCTTCTTGTGGATCGGGCACAGCTTCTGGCCCGCGTACTCGCCCTCGCCGTCGAGCAGTTCGCCGGGGAGCTTGTACTCCTCGCAGCCGACGCAGTACGGGCCCTCGTAGCCGCCCTTGTAGATCTCGCCCTTGTCGTACAGGTCCTGGACGAATTCCTGGACGCGGTCGGTGTGCCGCTTCTGCGTGGTGCGGATGAAGTCGTCGTTCGCGATCTCCAGGTGCTCCCAGAGAGGCTTCCAGGCCTCGGTGACGAGCTTGTCCGCCCACTGCTGGGGCGTCACCCCGTTCGCCTCGGCCGTGCGCATGATCTTCTGACCGTGCTCGTCCGTGCCGGTGAGGTACCACACCTTCTCGCCGCGCTGACGGTGCCAGCGGGTGAGCACGTCGCCTGCGACGGTCGTGTAGGCGTGGCCCAGGTGAGGAGCGTCGTTGACGTAGTAGATGGGGGTGGAGACGTAGTACGCCTTGCCACCCTGCTTCTCGGATCCAGTGGCCGCCATAAGTCGAAATCCTACTGGCCCGCCGGAGATCGACTCACATGCGTTTCGGGGGGTGGACGGGTGTCCACCCCCCGGTGGGGCTCACGGGCGCCAGGTGGCCAGTACGCCCTCGTAGAGCTCCGTGTCGGTGAGCTCGCGCGGGGTCGGGCCCGCGTGGAAGAAGGACGTGTTGCCGGTCTTCAGCTTGCGGAGGTAGTCGAAGGCCTTGTTGTCGTGGTCGCCGAAGGCGACGAAGGAGAAGAAGAGGGCGGGGTGCCGGGTGGCGGCCTCGGTGAGCGACTGGGTGGCGGGGGTCTTGGCGTCCGGGGCGCCGTCGGTCTGGAACACGACCAGGGCGGGGGTGCCGGGGGCGGCGTTCTCCTCGTAGTGCGTGACGACCGCCTCTACGGCGGCGTGGTAGCTGGTACGGCCCATGCGGCCGAGGCCGGCGTGGACGTCGTCGATCTTCGTCTCGTGGTCCGGGGCGAGGGTGAGGTCGGCGGTGCCGTCGACCTCCGTGGAGAAGAAGACGACGTGGACCGTGGCCTCGGGGTCGAGGTGGGCGGCGAGGGCGAGGGTCTGGTCGGCGAGGGCCTGGGCGGAGCCGTCCTTGTAGTACGGCCGCATGCTCGCGGAGCGGTCGAGGACGAGGTAGACCTTGGCGCGGGTGCCCGTGAGGTCGGTCTTCTTGAGGGTGGCCGTGGCGGCCTTGTAGGCGGTGGTGAGGGACGGGGTGCGGGTCCGTACCCGGGTGAGCGGGACGGCCGGCTGGGGCTTGGGCTCCGCCTCGGCATCAGCGGGTACCTGCGGTGCGGGTGCGGGTGCGGGTGCCGGGTCCGGGTCCGCCTCGGCTTCGTGGGTTGCCTGCGGTGCCGGGTCCGGGTCCGCCTCGGCTTCGCCTTCGGCGTCCGGGTTCCCACCCGCACCACCCGTGCGGCTTTCGTCGTCGGCTGCGGGTGGCCCCTGGGGGGCGTCCTCGCCGTCGGCGGCCTGCGGGGCGGTGGTCGCCTCGGCGGCTACGGCCGCTTCGTCGGCCTCCGCTTCCGCGTTCGCCTCCGCCGGAACCGGAACCTCCACCTCTGCCTCCGGCTCGGTCGCCGGTTCCGCCGGAGCTGCAACCTCTGCTTCCGCCTCCGGCTCGGTCGCCGGTTTCGCTTCCGCCTCCGGTTCGGTTGTCTCCGTGCCGACCGCCGACTCGGGCTCGGGCTCCTCGGTCGTCTGCTCGGCCTTCGGCTCGGGCTCCTCGGCCGCCGACTCGGGCTCGGGCTCGGGCTCCTCGGTCGTCTGCTCGGCCTTCGGCTCGGGCTCCTCGGCCGCCGACTCGGGCTCGGGCTCGGGCTCCTCGGTCGTCTGCTCGGCCTTCGGCTCGGGCTCCGTTGGAACCGTCGGTGCGGTCTGCTCGTCCGCCTCGGCCGGGGGCTGCTGGTCGGGCTTGTCCCCGGGCTCGTCCTGGATTTCGGCGGTGGCTGCCGCCGGAGGCTCCTGCTCGGGCTCCGTCGGAACCGTCGGCGCGGTCTGCTCCTCCGCCTCGGCCGGGGGCTTGTCCTCGGGGTGGGCGGGGGTGGGCGCTTCGCTCTGCTCCTCCTCGGCCGTCACCGGGTCCGTCTCCTCGGTCCTGGCCGGAGTCGGGGCGGTCTTCACCTTGTCGAAAGCCGCTGCCACCAATTCGTGTTCCTCGGCCGCCGTCACCGGTGCGTGTTCCTCGGTGGGGGTGCGGCGGGGTTCCGGGACCGAGGGGGAGTGCGCGGGGGTCTCGGTCGCACCCTCCGGCTCGGTGGCTCGTGCTTTGCGTGAGCGGCCGAACGCGTTCCGCAGGAGAGTGAGAATGCCCATGTGCGCAACCCTTCGTGAGGTGTAGCCGTCAATCCCTGGCCAGGACGGACACGTAAGGTTAGCGGCCCCGGATTACGGGGGCGGTCAGCGCGGGGACGCGATCGAGCGGGCCGCCGCGACCTCCTGCCGCAGGGGTTCCAGGACGCTGCCCGCCGGGCCGGTCAGGTCGGTGCGGACGGCGATGAGGGTCTCCGCGTTCCGTACGCCCTCCGACAGTTCCCGCAGTTGCAGGGTGACCTGGGTGATCTCGGCCGTGGAGGGCGCCGCCGCCCCGTGGCGGACACGTACGCGGGCGGCCGTCGTGGCGTCCACGATCCGTTCCACGGCGACGACCAGCGGCCACCACGCGGCGGCGCGCCGGCCGGTCGGCGGCGGTTCGGTCAGGGCCCGCTGGAACTCCGTCCGGATGACGGACAGGTCGCGGTAGAGGCGGCGGCGCATGCGGGCCCGGGCGGGCGGGTCGGCGTGCGGGCCGAAGGCGGCCTCGACGTACGCCGCCGTGTCGGCCACCGCGTCGGCGAGGCGGTCGCCGACCCGGGTGTGCCAGCTCTCGGGCCACAGGAGGTAGCCGGCGGTCAGGGCGATGGCGCAGCCCAGGAGGGAGTCGGCCAGCCGGGGCATCAGCAGGGCCGTGCCCTGGTGGTTGAGGACGTCGGACAGGATGAGGATCACCGGGGTGATGGCGGCGGTCTGGTAGCCGTAGCCCCGGGGGGTGAGGACCGGGATGAGGGGGGCCAGGAGGAAGAGGACGGGGACGTCCCACCAGCCGAGCGGGACCTCGGCCAGCACCACCGCCGCGATCAGCAGACCGGCCACCGTGCCGAGCGCGCGCAGCAGCGCGCGGGAGAAGACCGAGCCGAAGTCGGGCTTGAGGACGAAGGTGATGGTCAGGGCGACCCAGTAGGAGCGCGGGACGGGGATCAGGGAGACCAGGGCCTGTGCGATGCCGATGCAGACGGCGAGCCGTACGCCGTAGCGCCAGGAGTTGGCGGACAGCACGACGTTGCGGGCCGCGCGGGCGGTGCGGATGCCGAGGGCGGCCGGCCGGCCCAGGCGGTCGTCGATGCCCCGGGGGTCCACGTCGGGGGCGGTGACGACCTCGGCGGTGTGGCGCACGGCGTGGTCCACCGCCCGGGCCGTCTCCGTGGTGGGGACGGGCAGGTGCAGGGGCGGGAGGGTGTTCGACCCGGTGGCGACGGCGTCGGCCAGGTGGTGGAAGGCTGCCGGGATCTCCGGGGGGAGCGGGCGGGCCGCCAGGTGGGCCGCGGGGGCCGCCTCCATCACGGGGGTGATCGCGTTCAGCTGGGCGAGGAGCCGGGTGAGGTCCGGGCTGCGGCCGTGCTGGCGGGCGCGCCGGGCAAGGATCAGGTCGTACGACTGGTTCAGCGAGTGGGTGACGGTGCGGCGGGCCTCCTCGTACTCCTCGGTGCGGTCGGTGCCGGCGGTGGTGAGGAGGGTGGCGACCGTGCGGTAGGTGGCCGCGACCGCGGCCCGTTCGGGCACGCCCGCGCGCAGCGGCCAGGCCAGCAGCCCGAGGAGGAGGACGAGGAGGCCGCCGCCGGTCAGCAGGGCCGGGGCGAGCCACCAGGGGGAGGGGAGCGGGAGCCCCGCGCCCACCACGCAGTTCAGCAGCAGGAGCAGGCCGGAGACCGAGGCGACCGCGCCGATCGTGGAGATCATGCCGGAGACCAGGGCGACGCCGGTGACCGCGGCCACCGCGTACCAGCCGTGCCCGTACACCAGGGTGCCCAGGGCCACGCCGACCGCGCCGAAGAACTGCGGTACGGCGATGTTGAGGACGCGCATGCGGTAGGCGTCGGCGGTGTCGCCGATGACGCCGGACAGGGCGCCCATGGAGGCGAGGGCGCCGTAGGCCGGGCGGCCGGCGGCGAGGCCGAGGGCCAGCGGGAGGGCCATCGCGAGGGCGGCGCGGGCCACGGCGGCCCCGTTGACGGGGGCCTGCTGGGGCTTGAGGTTCCGGACCAGCCAGTCGGGAGGGGTGAGGCTGATGGGGAACTCTCGCGACATGCGCCCATTATCACCGGGTTGATCCATCCGGGTCAGGCCCGAGCGTGCAGAGTCCGGTTCCGTCAGCGCACGGCTTGGTCCCGCCGGTGCAGGGTGAGGTCCACGACGAGGGCGCGGTGGTCGGTGCCGGACACGCGCAGGAAGCGGGCGCCGGTGGCGGTGAAGTCCCGGGACACCAGCACGTGGTCGATCTGGGCGCCGATGACCGAGGCGGTGCGGGACGGCCAGGTCGGGGTGCGGTCGTGGCCGGCGAGGCGGGCCGCGTCGGTGAGGCCGGTGTCGAGGACGTGCCGGAGGGCCGCGTGGTCCTGGGAGGCGTTGAAGTCCCCGGCGAGGACCACGGGGCCGTCGTCGTGGGCGGCGGCGAAGGCGCGGAGCCGGGCGAGTTCGCGGCGCCACGGGCCCACCTGGTCCGGCAGCGGGGGCACGGTGTGGACGAGCTGGAGGCGTACGGCGTGCCCGCGCACGTCGGCCACGGCGCCGGGCATGCCCAGCGTGCCGCGGACGCCCGCGGCGGGTCCGAGCGGGAAGCGGCTCAGGATGAGGGAGCCCTTGGAGCCGTCCTCCTCGACGGCCCGGCGGTGCGGGTAGACGCGCGCGAAGTCCCCTTCCAGGGTGGCCCGGCAGCCGGAGGTGCACTCCTGGACGAAGGCCACGTCCGGCCGCCGGTCGCGCAGGACCGGGACCAGGGCGGGCGTGCCGCGGCCGAACTCGACGTTGGCGGTGAGCACGCGGAGCCGGGCGAGGGGCGGCCCGCCGGGCTCGGCGGTCTTGCCGTACGGCTCCAGGTACCAGGCGAGCAGGCCGAGGACGGCGACCCCCCAGACCAGGCCCGGCCACCAGCGGGCGAGCAGCGCGCACAGCAGCGCGAAGCCGGCCGGTGCGAGCAGCCAGGGCAGGAAGGCGAGCAGCTGGGGTACGGGGGTGATGCCGTCGGTGTCGGCGACCCGGCAGCCGACGACCACGCTCACCCCGGCGAGCAGCAGCCCGGCGCACCAGGCGCCGAGCCCGCGTCCGGAGCGCTGGGTCACGCGAGCGAGCCTACGTTTCGGCCGTCCAGCCGCGCCAGGAATTCCGCCAGTGCGCGGTTGAACTCCTCGGGGCGTTCCAGGTTCGGCAGATGGGCGGCGCCCTCGACGACGTGCAGGACGGAGTCGGGGAGGGTCGCGTGCATCGCCTCGGCGCCGGCGACCGGGGTGTAGGTGTCGTCGGCGCCGACCAGGACGAGGGCGGGCACGGGCAGCGTCGCCAACAGGGCCCGGTAGTCGGGGCGTTCGGCCCGGCCGCGCAGCGCTGCGGCGGCGCCCCGCGGGGAGGTGGCCGTCATCATGCGGTGCACATGGGCCTTGACCCCGGGGTCGGCGTAGGGGGCGACCATCTTCTCCAGCACCTCGTCGGCGTAGCCGCGCATGCCCTTGGCGAGCAGCCGGTCGGCCATGGCCTCGCGGCCCCGCCGGCCCTCGGGGGTCTCGGCCTCGGGGAAGGTGTCGGCGAGGACGAGGCCCCGGATCCGGTCGCCGGAGCGGGCGGCGCACTCCATGGCGATCTGGCCGCCCATGGACAGGCCGGCGAGGACGAAGGCGTCCACGCCCAGGTGGTCCAGGAGGTCCGCGATGTCCTGGGCGTGGCGGGCGAGCGGGACCTTGCCGGGGGTCACGGGGGAGGCGCCGTAGCCGCGCAGGTCGGGGGCGATCACCCGGCGGGTCGCGGCGAACGCGGTGAGCTGCGGCTGCCACATCGTGCGGTCGAAGGGGTGGCCGTGGACGAGGACGAGGGGGACCCGGGAGGAGATTCCGGGGTCTTTGTCCTCGAATGCGAGGAAGGGGGGCATGGCGACGACCCTAGGGTGCCACCCTGGCTCGGTGCAATAAGATCTTTGCCCTCGGTGCAATCCAACCGGTCCGGGAACAGGGGGAGTTGTGGACGACTACCGGCGCATCGCCGACCTGATCGCCGCCGACATCACCGGCGGGCGGCTGCGGCCCGGCCAACGGCTGCCGCCCCAGCGGGTGTTCGCCCGCCGCCGTGGCATCGCGCCGTCGACGGCCGGGCGGGTGTACGCCGAACTCGTGCGCCGGGGGCTGGTGGTGGGCGAGGTCGGGCGCGGCACGTTCGTGCGGGCGACCGCGCCGGACGGGCAGCCGGGGACCGCCCTGACCGAGGCGGCCGGCGCCCCGCTCGTCAACCTGGAGCTGAACTACCCCTCGGTGCCGGGCCAGGCCGAGCTGCTGGCCCCGGCCCTGACGTCGCTGCTGCGGCCGGACGCGCTCGGCCAGGCGCTGCGGCCGGCCCCGGCGGCGGGCACCCCGGCGGCCCGGGAGGCGGTCGCCGCCCTGCTCGCCGGGAGCGGGCTGCGGGCCGGGCCGGAGCGGATCCTGTTCACCGGCAACGCCCGCCAGGCCATCGCCGCCACCCTCGCCGCGCTGGTCCGGCCCGGCGGCCGGGTCGGGGTGGAGCCGTTGACGTATCCGCTGGTCAAGGAGATCGCGGCGCGCCTCGGGCTGCTCCTCGTGCCGCTCGCCGCGGACGCGGAGGGGCCGCTGCCGGAGGCGGTGGCCGCCGCCCACCGCGGCGCTCCGCTGTCCGCGCTCTACCTCCAGCCGGCCCTGCACAACCCGACCTCGCGCACGATCGGCGCCGGGCGGCTGCGGGAGCTGGCCGACTGTGTCCACAGGCTGGGGACACCGGTGGTGGAGGACCGGATCTGGGCCTTCCTGGACACCGGCGGCACGCCCCCGCTCGCCGCGCTCGCGCCCGGCCTGGTCCACCTCGTCGACAGCCTGTCCAAGCGGGTCGCCCCCGGACTCACCGTCGGCTTCGCCGTCGTGCCGGAGGACCGCGTGGAGGCGGTGGCGCGGGCCGTCCGCTCCGGCGGGTGGAGCGCGGGGTCCTTCGCGCTGGAGGCGGCCGTGCGCTGGCTCGGCGACGGCACCGTGGACCGGCTGGTGGCCGCCAAACGGCAGGACGCGCGACGCCGGCAGCGGCTGGTCGCCGAGAAACTGGCCGGGTTCGGCGTACGGTCCGACCCGGCCGCCTACTTCGCCTGGTGGGAACTGCCCGCGCCCTGGCGGGCGGACACCTTCACGGCCGCGGCACGGTCACACGGCATCGCCGTCACCCCGGGTACGGCCTTCTGCGTCGACCCGAGCCGGACACCGGACGCGGTCAGACTCGGACTCGGGTCGGTGTCGGAGGGCCGCCTGGGACGGGCACTGGAGACGCTCGCGGTCGTGGCGCGGGGTGGGGCAGCCGGACGGTGAGGGCGGGTCGGCGGTGGCCTGGGGGTTGTGCGTGGGGGGCCGGTCAGTGGCCTGGCTCTTGTACGTGGGGGTGCTGGGCAGGCCGGGGGCCCCGGGCGGGCGCCGGTTGGGCTCGGGCTCGGGTCGGTGGGGCGGTCGGGACGGGCACTGGAGACGCTCGCCGTCGTGGCGCGGGGTGGGGCAGCCGGACGGTGAGGGCGGGTCGGCGGTGGCCTGGGGGTGGTGCGGGTGTGCCGGTCAGTGGCCTGGCTGTTGGGTGTGGGGTGCTGGGCAGGCCGGGGGGGCCGGGGCGGGCGCCGGTTGGGGTCGGGGTCGGGCTCGGGGCGGTCGGGGCGGGCGTCGGCGAGGGGCGTCGTCGTGGCGCGGGGTGGGGCAGCCGGACGGTGAGGGCGGGACGGCGGTGGCCTGGGGGTTGTGCGTGGGGGGTCGGGCAGGCGGGGGCCTGTTCCGGTGCGGTCAGGCTTTGGCTCGGGTCGGTGTCGGAGGGGTGGTCGGGGACGCCCGGCGGCGTCGCGTGCGGCGGGACAGGCGGAGGCGGCGGGTGAGCCGGACGGCGAGGGCGACCGCGAGGCCGAGGCCCATCAGCAGCCAGGCGGTCGTGCGCAGGGTGCCGGTCAGGGCGTCGTAGACGGCGCCCGCCGCCGGGTGGGGCACACCGGCGGGCAGGTCGGCCAGGGTCAGACCGCGGCCGACGGCCAGGGCGACGGCGAGCAGGGCGCCGCCCAGCGCCGTGCCCAGGGCGGTCGCGATGACGGCCCTGCGCCGGTGGACGGCGAGCGCGATGCCGCCGACGGCGAAGACCACGGCCGCCACCGGCAGCCAGAAGCCGGCGACTTCGAGCACGTGGTACCCCTTCCGCAGCGTGGGCAGCCGCTCCGCCGGGAGCACGGGGACCTCGGTGTGCTCCACCGGGATGTGCGCGGCGAGCGGCACGTGATCACGGGTGAGCTGGCGTTTGACCTGTGCGGTGACGGGGGCCAGGTCGATGGTGACGGCACGCTCGTCCTCCCCGCGCAGGGCGCGCAGGACGGCGTCGTGGGTGAGCCGGTTGCCGGTGTCCCAGGCCAGCCGGAAGGCGCGGGTCTGGGTGAAGGAGCGCACCGCGTCGTGCACGAACGGCCGGACCGAGCCGCGTACCGGACGCACGTCCAGGTGCTCGTCCACCGCGCGCAGGATGCCGTCGCCGACCGTGTCCACGACGGCGTCCCGCACGGCCGGATGGGCGGCGAGCGGCGCCATCGTGGTGACGTACCGGCCCGTGTCGGCGAGCCCGTACGCCGCCCAGGCCGCCAGCGCGCCGAACGGCACGAGGAGGCAGGAGAGGGTGATCAGTACGGCCGACAGGGCGCTCCTGAGGCGTGTGGGCACGCTTCCAGGCAAGGACCACCGGAGCCGGTGCGCGAGCGGGAGGACTGCGTTCGGGCGCTCTCCGGTGGAGGGTTCACCCGAACGGGTGTTTCCTGGTGCTGGGGGGAACGAAGTGGCTGATGCGGGCCACTGGGGACACAGGGGAGTGCGTGGGCCTCGGCCGACCGGCCGGGGCCCCCGCGCACCCGCGTAGGGCCACGGAGTACTCCGCGGCTCCGGCGCCCGTCCCGGCGTCCCGGCGCCCGTCCCGGTGTCCTCAGCGGATCCGGCGTCCTCAGCGGATCCGGCGTCCGAACGCGTCCTCCCGCGTGTAGTAGTGGTAGAAGAACGCGGCGAAGGTGGCCGCCGACACCAGCAGGGATATCAGTACGGTCCGCAGCACGTCGCCGCCCTGGCTGGCGCTCTGGGTGGGGATGAAGCTGCCGCGCTGGTTGTAGAGGAAGCCGAACGCGCAGCCGACGAACGCCGTCCACAGCAGCGCGTGCACCTCCCGCGGCATCCGGGGGGTCAGGATCAGCAGGGTCGCGCACAGCACCGCGAACACCAGCGCGCTGACGAAGCCGAGCAGGAGGTTCCAGCCGGTGATCGGGCCGCCGAAGCGGTTGTTGGCCGCCACCCAGTAGCCGTAGCACAGCCCCAGCACGACCGGGACGACCAGCCGGCCGATCGCGTGGGTGCGCGCGTCGAAGACGCCGGGTGAACGCCGGACCACGTCGGACGACCGCCGCTCCGCCGCCGGCGTGTGGCCGGACCGGGACATTCCGCCGGACGCGGGTGCCGCTTGAGCCATGGGAGCACTCCTCTCTCCTCGCCCCCGTGTCCAGGGCACACCGGGGCGCACGGCCTGGCAACTCGGCCAGGAGGGTGACGGGTGCCCGGATGCGTGCCGTTCTCCCCCGTGGTTCGCTGAGGGACATGGAGGGCCGGTCGCCGTGACGGAGATGGAGTTCGGGCGGCGCCGTCGCCCGCCGCTACGGATCCGCGGGGCGGGCGTCGCGTGGCTGCCGCCCCTGCTGCTGCTCGCCGGGATCGTCCTGCTGGACCTCAACACCAGCGAGAGGTTCCGGATCGTCACCTGGATCGTGCTGGTCCCGGGCATCGCCGCCGCGATCTGCGGGGTGTGGACGACGGCCGCCTACGTCGTGCTGTCCGTGGTGACGTACGTCCTCGTGGACAGCGCCTGGCCCGACCAGTACCAGGCCGGATTCGGCGACTTCCTCCTCGTCGCCCTCGGCGGCGCCCTGGCCACCCTGGCCGCGGTCGTGCGCGTGCGTCAGGAACGGCACGCCGGGCACATACGGGACATCGCCGAGACCACCCGGCGCACCGTGCTGCGTCCGCTGCCGCCGCGCTGGGCCGGGCTGGACCACGCGGGCGTGTATCTGGCGGCCGACGTCGACGCGCGGGTGGGCGGCGACTTCTACGACATCCAGCCCGGTCCGCACGGCACCCGGGTGCTCGTCGGCGATGTGCAGGGCAAGGGGCTGGGCGCGGTGGAGGTCGCGGCGGCACTGCTCGGTACGTTCCGTGAGGCCGGGTACCACGAGCGGGACCTCAGGACCGTCGCCGAACGCCTGGAGACCCGGATGCGGCGGCACCGCGCCCACATCGCCGCGCTCGGCCGGGACGAGGGCGACCGCTTCGCCACCGCCGTCCTCATCGCCTTCCCGGAAGGCACCACGGACGCGATCGACGTCACGAACTTCGGCCACGAGCCCCCGCTCGCCGTCGGCCCGAGCGGAGTCCGCGAGCTGCCCAGCGGCGACGGGCTGCCGCTCGGCCTCGCAGACCTCGCGGGCGGGCCGCCGCCCGTGCACCGGGTGCGGCTGGCCGCCGACGAGACGCTGCTGCTGGTCACCGACGGGGTGACCGAGGCCCGCGACGAGCCCGGCGCGTTCTACGAGCTGGCCCGCGAGGTGTCCCGCGCGGTCCGCGCGGACCCCCGCCGCACCGAGCCCCGCCGCCTGGTGCGCCGGGTCCGCGACGGCGTACTGCGCCACACCGGCGGCTGCCTGGAGGACGACACGACGATCTTCGCGCTCCGGCGGTTGCCGGACGACGGGGAGGGGCCGGGCGCGGGGGACGCGGCGCGCGCGGACGGCGTGACGGGACCGGAAGCCCCGGCGACCGACGACTCCGGAACCGGACGCGCACGGGGTGAGTGACGGCGCACATACGGCTGACGGGCCTCGGGCGGGACGCCGGCGGGGACCGGCGGGTGGCCGGCCGGGGGCACGTCGAGGGCGCGTCGAGCGTCGGGCGATCCGGCGGCCTGCGGCGTGGCGGCTTGCGGTTCGGCCGAGCACCGGAGCCCGGCCGAACACCGGAGCCCGGCCGAACACCGGAGCCCGGCCGGGCACCGGGGGCTCGCGGCGCGCCGGGGCTCGCGGGCAGGGGCGCGGGGGCGTTGGCAGCGCGGGCTGACGGGGGTCTCGGGCAGGGGCGGTGGGGCGTTGTCGGGGGCGGGCCGGGAGGACGCGAAGGAGGGGGTTTGCCGGGGGGACGCGTCGGTTTGCAGGCGCAGCGGTTACGGTGCTGGCTGGAGAACGGATCCACGGGGCCCCGGGTACGCAGGGGTCGCGGGGTCCACAGGGTGACTTGGGGGAGGCACGATGCCCGGAACCGTGCTGCTGCTCGCAGCCGCGCCGCTCGGCCGGGGGCGTCTGGTGGACGCGGCCGGTGTCCTGCCGGTGCTGGCCGCGGTCGCCCCCGCCGTCCTGTCCGGCGCCGGCACCGCGAACGTCGTCGAACTCGTGGATCCGCTGGAACCGCAGGCCGTCCTCACCCGGCTGCGGGCCGCCGCGGCCTCCCCCGGCCCGCTCACCGTGTACGTCACCGGCCAGGTGCAGCTGGACCGCCGACAGCACCAGCCCCACCTCGCCCTGGCCCGCACCACGCCGGCCACGGTCCGCTACACCGCGCTGCCCTGGCACTGGATCCGCGAGGAACTGCGCCTGCGCTCCGCCGGGGACACCGCGCTCGTGGTGGACCTGCACGCGGACGCCGAGGCATGGCGGTACGTCACCGAGCACGGCCTCGACTCCGGCCGGAACACCGCCGTGTACGGCCGTATCGCCCCGGCGACGGGACGGCGGGGCCTGGCGGAGCCGGCGTACATGAAAACGGTGGCCACGCTGCTGCGCAGCGGCCACCGGCCCCCGCTGGACGCGTTGCACCAGCAGGCGGTGGACCGGATCCCGCAGGAGACGAAGGGCAATCTGCTGCTGGCCGACGCGGGGGGCTACGCCGTACCCGCCTCCCCGGTCCCCCCGGCTCCCCCGGCCTCCTCCACCACGTTCACCACGGTCACCGCTCCGCTCCCCTCCCCCCGCCCCGAGGACCCGCACGCCGCCATCAGTGCCGCCGTGCGCGCCGGCCGGCACGCCGAGGCGGACGGAATGGCCGCCCGGTACGAGGCGGAGGCGGTGCGGGGGTACGGCGCCGCTTCCGAGCAGGCGCTGCACTGGAGCGAGGTGCGGGCCGATCTGGCGATGTTCGCGGGGGACCCGGTGCGCAGTTGCCGGGCCTGGCTGACGGTGGCCGAGACCCGGCTGGCCGCCGGGCAGGCGGTGGACGCGCCCGCCGTGGAGGCGGCCGTGGACCGCGCCCACCACCAGTGGACCCGGATCAAGGACACGGCGCGGGCCCGTGAACTCGGGCCCGCGCTCGCGGAGTTGCGGCTCAGGGTGCCGGGACGCCGGCATGGCGCGCTGGAGAGCGTCCAGCGGGAGCTGGGCCGGCTCCAGGCCGCCCCGTGACCCTTACTTGGTGAACGTGAAGTACTTCCAGGCGCCGTGCGTCGTGGAGTTCACGATGTCACCGGACGAGCTGTTGATGTACGACGAGCGCACCCGGAACCGCCAGCCGACGTCCTGGCCGTGGTCGCCGGTGATGCGGACCTTGGAGACGCCGTCGGAGCCCAGCTTGAAGTACTCGGGGTCGCCCGGGTACCAGCGGCCCTGGTAGTACACCTCGAACTCGAACTTCTGCGCCCGGCCCGGGTAGTACGACATCTTCGTCGTGATCAGCGGGTCCTTGGTCTTGTGGAAGAAGTAGTACGTGTGGCCCCACGCCGACTTCGCCTTGTAGTGGCTGCTGACCGAGGTGGACACGCTGACCCGGGCGCCGACGGTGCTGGCGGCGGACGCCGGCTTGTAGCGGGAGTCGCCCGCGAACTTCGCGGTGACCTTGGTGTCCCGCTTGAGGTCCAGCGTGACCGACAGGTTGCCGTCGGAGTTGACCTTGCCGGACTTCACCAGCTTGTTCGGCTTGTCGGCGCCGAACGGGTCGGCCCAGATCTCCACCGTGCGGTTCTTGTACGTCTTGCCCAGGTGGGCGGTGAACTTGACGTCCTTGCCGTACGCGTAGACCTTGCCGTTGTTGTTGACGGACAGGGTCGGCTTGGCGCGGGAGACGTCGACGGAGTCCGAGCCGGAGGCCGCCGTGTGGGCGGCGTCGCCGGCGTAGGCCACCGTGTACTTCACCTTGCCGCCGGCCGGCGGGGTGTCGGTGAAGGAGAACGTGCCGTCGGCCTTGGTGACCGCCGCCGCGAGCACCTTGCCCTTCGGCGACTCCAGGTCGGTGCGGGTCACGGTCAGCTTGGTGCCGGCGGGGACGGCCGTCTTGGAGGCGACCTTGCCCTTGACGGTGAGCTGCTTGGCGCGGGTGGCGGTGGCCGGCGCGTCCACGGTGACGGTGGCGACCGCCTTGGTGGGCGCGTTCAGGACGCGCAGGGAGAACACGCCCTCGTTGTTGCTGGTCACCGCGAACAGCCGGGAGCCGTCCGGGGCCCAGGCCAGGCCGCCCCGGGCCAGCAGGTCGGAGCCGCTGCTGGTGCCGGTGTTGGGGAAGTCGTAGGTGCGGACCGCCTCGCTGGTGCCGGGCTTGAAGACGTAGACGTCCGGCTCGTAGGAGCCGTCGATGCCGGCCGCGACCGTGCCGTTCGGCGCGATGGCGACGGAGTTGGGGTACGCGTCCGTGACGTACTTGCCGTCCTCGTTGAGGTCGGAGGTCCGGAACACCTGCTGGTAGTACGGCGCGCCGCTGGCCACCACGACGTCCTTGCCGTCGGGGGTGACCTGGAGGTCGCCGAGGTTGCTGCCGGCCTCACGGGTGCTCGCCACCTTGGTGGCGGTGCCCGTCGAGACGTCGTACGAGGCCAGTTCGACCGGGCTCTGCCCGATCGCACCGGCGATCAGGGTGCTGGAACCGGGCGCGGCGTCCAGCAGCGGGGCCGCGTACCAGCCGTTGTCCTGGCCGAGCGTGACCGTGTGGTCCTCGGCGGTCAGGTCGACGGAGCCGATGTTGCCCGCGGCGGCGCCGCCGTAGCCGAACCACAGCTTGCCGCCCGCGAGGGCGACGCTGAGCGGCTTGTCGCCGACCGTGTACCGGGTGGTCTCGGTGTCGGTGGCGGTGTCGAAGACGGCGATGGCGTCGAGGTCCTGCACGGCCGCGTAGAGCGTGCCGGAGTCGGCGGACAGCTCCAGGCCGGTGACGCCGGAGAGGTTGGTGGTGAGCTGCTTGACGACCCTGCCGGCGTAGTCGGTGACGACGATCTTGCCGTTCAGCGGGTCGCTGACGAAGACCTGCTGGTGGACGGCGTCGACGACGATGTCACCGGTCGTCCTGACGGGCAGGGTCTGGCTGGAGTCGGCGAAGGCCGGGGTGACGGCGAGGGCCGCCGAGCTGAAGAGGACCGCCAGGGTGGTGGCAGCTGTGAGAGAGCGCTTGCGCACGCTGATTCGAACCCCCCGGAACGAATGAAAGAAAGAGATGGGCGCCGCGCGGGCAGGGCGATGCGTCCGCCCCCTGTGCATGAACCGTGTGTGCCTCGTGCGGCGAGTGTGGAAAGACTAGGTCATGCCACTGACAAACGCGCGCGGGGCCCGGACTTGAGGGCGCGGACACCTCGGGCGGCCGGGCACGGACCGGGCGGGCGGAGCAGGACGGCCGCCGCGCGATGACGCGACGGGTACGGGCCGGCCGGGGACGCGCACGTGTGCCCCCTGCGCCTGTCACACACCGCGGTGACCTGCGCGGACGCGATCCGCGTGGACGACGGCACCGCTGCCGCGCCCGCCGCCGTCACCCCCGGGGCCACTCGCGTCGGCGGTCCGGGAGCGCGGGGCGGTCCGTCCTCGGGGTCGCGCTCCCGCGGTACCCGAGTGCCCTGACGCGCCGCCCCGGCCGCCCGCGCGTCCGGGGTCCTCAGGTATTCGCCTGCTGGGCCGTCGTGGGCGCCGGGGTGGTGTCGGCCGCGCGGGCCGGGCCGGCGTTCGCCGCGAGGAGGAGGGTCGCGGCGGCGATGACGGCCGCGACGATCCCCCGTGCGGTGGAGGTTCGGCCGATCGGGCGGATGCGGGAGTGGGGCGGTGCGTAGGGTGCGGATGTACGTCCGGGCACGGCGACCTCACAACACAACAGCGGCGTGTTAAGCATGTTTAATTCGCCGTTTAACCTAGGGGCTGCCGGAGCGCAACGGCAAGAGGTGTCAGGCCAGTTGGGGGGAGCAGGCGGCATGCGGGAGCGGGACGACCCGGAAGTCATCGGGCGGCGGGTACAACGGCTGCGCAATCAACGGGGGCTCACCCAGCGACAGCTGGCGGAGCCCGCGTACACACCCGCCTACATCTCCACCCTGGAGGCCGGGCGGGTCCGCGCCTCCGAAGAGGCGTTGCGGCACATCGCGGACCGGCTCGGGGTCGCCTTCGAGGAACTGGCCGTCGGCCGGCCCGCCCACCTCGCCACCGACCTGCGGCTGCGGCTCACCGAGGCCCAGCGGGTCCTCGCCGACGGACGGGCCGAGGAGGCCGCCGCCCAGTACGCCGTGCTGCGTGCGGAGGCCGAGGCGCACGCGCTGGGGTGCGAGCACGCCGCCGCCCTGCTCGGGCTCGGGGAGTGCGCGCTGGAGACGGGGCAGTTGACCGCGGCGCGCGAGTACTTCGAGCAGGCCGAGGAACGGCTCGCCGACAAGACCCTGCCCGTCCGGGTGCCCGCCCTGCGCGGCCGGGCCGTCGCCCACTACCTCGCCGGTGAGCTCCGGTACGCCGTCTACCTCCTGGAGACCGCCCTCGACGAGCTGAACCGGGGCGGACTGCACGACCCCGACGCGCTCCTGCTGCTCTACGCCAGCATCATCGGCCCGTACATGGACATGGGCGCCCACGCCCGCGCCGCCCAGGCCGCCGAGCTGGCCCTCGCGCTCGCCCCGCAGGCCGGCGACCCCGCGCTGGTCGCCCGGATGCACCGCTCGGTGGCCCGCACCCTGCTCGCCGAGGGCCGGGCCGCCGAGGCCGACGCCTCCCTGGCCAAGGCCGCCGAGCTGTACCGCCGGCTGAGCCTGCGCACCGAACTGGCCAACTGCCACTGGATGCGCGGCTACGTCTGCGCCCAGAACGGCGAACTGGAACGCGCCGAGGACGAGTTGCGCCAGGCGTACGCCATGCTGTCCCAGACCCGGGCCGCCCTGTACCGCAGCCAGGCCGCCGTCGAACTCGCCGACGTCCTGCACCGCCGGGGCAAGTCCGGGGAGGCCGCGGAACTGCTGGAGGGCGTCCTCGGGGACTTCTCCTCCGAGCGCGGCGCCGTGCACGCCGCCGGCGCGCACCGCCTCCTCGGCATCATCGCCGAGGACGCCCGGGACACCGAGGCCGCCGAGGAGCACTACGTCCGCGCCCTCAGCCTGCTGGAACGCGCGGGTGCCGCCGGCGACCTCGCCGACCTGTGCCGCCTCCTCGGCGACCTGTTCCGCCGCACGGGCCGCGTGGAGGCCGCCCTGGACGCCTACCGCACCGGCCTCGGCCACCGCACCGCCCCCGGCACCACCACCCTCGGCCCGGCCCCCGCCCAGCCGCCGCTCTGAGGCCTCACACCTGCGCCCGGCCCTGCTTGCGGATGTCGGCCAGGCGCAGGGCGCCGACCTGCACGGCCGCCTGGGTCGCGCCGTTCGGTACGTCACCCAGGCCGCCGTTGGTCAGCGCGAACGCGTCCTCGCCGACCCGGACGGCGGCCACGTCCAGGGTGAGCAGGAACTCCTGTCCGTCGGACGTCGTACCGCCGAGGGTGACGCGCAGCCCCTGGCGGGCGTCGCCGACCTCGGGCAGCGGGGCGTCCACGACCTGTACGTCCTCCACGAGCCCCAGCTCGGTGGTGGCCGTGAACCGCGCGCACCGCGCCGGCAGCGTCCGCAGCCACGCCAGCGCGGCGTCGACGTCCGCCGGGCGGCGGGCGCCGATCTGGTAGCGGAGCTGGGCGTCGGTGCCGGCGTCGTCCAGGCCGACGGCGACGCGCGCCGGTCCGCCGAGCAGTTCGTCGCTGTACAGGGCGTCCAGCAGCCGCTGGCACTCCCCGGCCGTGGTCTGCGCCTTCAGCAGCCCGTCGTGCCAGGTGGCCGCGCCGCGCGTGGCGATCCAGGGATCGCCGAGGTCGGTCTGGGTGATCAGCGCGGCCTGCGCCTGCGCGTCGCTGAGCGAGGAACCGCCGGTCGGCGCGGACGTCCTGGGCCTCGGGGCCGGCCGGTCGAGCGTGGGCAGCGGGTAGGGCGCGCTCGCCGGGTGCTCCAGGCCGAGGGCCGCGCAGCCGCCGGCGATCAGCAGCCCGGAGCCGATCAGGCAGAGGACGACGGCACGGGGGAGGTGGGGTATCTCGGGGGACATCGGTGCCTCCTGGGCAGCGTGCGGCCGGGGTGCCTGGTCTCACGGCACCACCGCTCTGACCTGCGCACCAGCGCTCCGGGCCGTACGGGTGAGGGGGCGCGGGAAATCCGTGGCCCGGTCCCCGCGGGGGGCGGTACGGTGCCGTCCATGCAGCGCGCCCGCCTGTGCCCGTCCGGCACGACGACGCCGGAGACCGTCCCGGCGCGCTGACACCTGACCAGCACCGAAGCCCCGGGGCGCACGCCCCGGGGCTTCGTCGTGCACCGGGGACCCGCGCCTCCCGCCGTGAGGAGACCCGGATGAACGACAAGCTGCCCGACCACCGCCGTCTCGGCCGTGAACTCGGCCTCTTCGACACCGACCCCCTGATGGGCGCCGGCCTGCCCTACTGGCTGCCCGACGGGGCCGTCGTCCGGCACACCCTGGAGGAGTACGTCCGGGACGCCGAACGCCAGGCCGGCTACCGGCACGTGTACTCGCCCGCGCTCGGCAAACGGGAGCTGTACGAGATCTCCGGGCACTGGGACCACTACCGCGACGACATGTACCCGCCGATGCGGCTCGGCGCCGAGGAGGTCGTCCTGCGGCCCAGCCTCTGCCCCCACCACGCCCTGATCTACCGCTCCCGCTCCCGCAGCTACCGCGAACTCCCCCTGCGCATCGCGGAACTGGGCGCCATGCACCGCGCCGAGCTGTCCGGCGTGCTCGGCGGCCTGACCCGGGTCCGCGCCATCCACCTCAACGACGCACACGTCTTCTGCACCCTGGACCAGGCGGTGGCCGAGGCCCGCGCCGCCCTGGAGCTGATCGCCCGCGCCTACGCCGACCTCGGCATCGAGGCCGTACGCCACCGGCTCTCGCTGCCCGGCGCGGGCGGGAAGTACGTCGCCGGCCCGGAGCTGTGGCGCCGGGCGACCGGGCTGCTGCGGGAGGTCCTCGCCGAGGCCGGGGTGGCGTACGAGGAGGCGGAGGGCGAGGCCGCGTTCTACGGCCCGAAGATCGACGTGCAGATCGCGGACCCGGCGGGCCGCGAGTCCACCCTGTCCACCGTGCAGATCGACTTCCACCAGCCCGCCCGCTTCGACCTGCGCTACACCGGCGCCGACGGCGCCAAGCACCGGCCGGTGATGGTGCACCGCAGCATCATCGGCAGCGTGGAGCGGGCCGTGGCCCACCTCGTCGAGACCCACGGCGGCGCCTTCCCGGCCTGGCTGGCCCCCGTCCAGCTGACCGTGCTGCCGGTGGCGGAGGAGCAGACCGCGGCGGCGGCGGCGCTGGTCCGCGAGGCGACCGCCCTGGGCCTGCGCGCCGAACCGGCCGGTCCCGGGGAGGGCACCCTGGCCGCCCGGATCCGCGCGGCCCGCCTGGTGCCGTACCAGGCGGTGATCGGTGCCCGGGAGGCGGACGCCGGACTGGCCGCCGTACGCCTGCGGGACGGCCGCCGACCCGGTCCCCTGCCCAACGCCGAACTCCTGCGGCGCGTCGCCGGACGGGTGGCGGGGCGGGGGACCGGGCTCTGGGACTGATCCCGGGCCGGGACTGATCTAAGGTCGGCACGACGGAAGGAGTCCGCCGTGGACGGTCAGCCCATACCCGTGATCATCGACTGCGACACCGGCGTCGACGACGCCCTGGCCCTGCTGTTCGCCGTGCGCCACCCGGGACTCGACCTCCGGGCGGTGACCTGCGTGGCCGGGAACACCGACGTGGACGGGGTGGTCCGCAACACCCTCACCGTACTGGAGCAGGCGGGCGCCCCCGACATCCCGGTGGCCCGGGGTGCCGAGCGCCCGCTGCTGGAGCCGGCCCGTCCGGCCCCGGTGCACGGCGTCGACGGCATGGGCGACCTGGGCCTGCCCGCGCCCACCCGGACCCCGGTGGCCGTCGACGCCGTCACCCTCCTGCACCGGGAGATCCTGGCCTCCCCGCGCCCGGTGACGCTGATCCCGACCGCGCCGCTCACCAACATCGCCCTGCTGCTGCGCACCCACCCCGAGGTGACCCGGAACATCGAGCGGATCGTGTTCATGGGCGGGGCGGTGGCGACCGGGAACGCCACGCCGGTCGCGGAGTTCAACGTCTGGCACGACCCGGAGGCGGCGGCGATCCTGCTGACCGCCGGGGTGCCGATCACCATGTACGGCCTCGACGTCTTCCAGCAGGTCGTGGTGGACAGCGGTGAGGTGCGCCGGCTGCGCGCGAGCGGTGAGCCCGGCACCCGCCTGGCCGGCGAGCTGCTCGCCCACCGGCCGGCCCACCAGGGCGAGCCGCCCCAGGCGGAGGAGGCGGGCGGCCTCGGCGACGCGGGCGCGGTGTGCGCGGTCGCCGACCCGCAGGGCATCACCACCCGCCTGCTCCCGGTCGAGGTCTCCCTCGCCCCGGGCCCCGCCCGGGGCCAGACCGTCGTCGACCGCCGCCCCCGCCCCGGCGAGTCCGAGATCCACGAGGGCGGTCGCGAACGCGCCCTGGTGGACGTGGCGCTGGAGGTGGACGCCGACCGTTACGTGAAGCTGTACCTGGAGACGGTCGCGCGCTAGCCAGGACCTGGCCGGCTACTCGGCGGCGGACGGGGAGACCGCCCAGCGCTCCTCCACCCGGGCGACCTTCCAGTACGCCAGCGCCGCCGCCCACACCAGCACGAACAGGCCGACGATGAGGTAGCCGACGTTGTCCAGGTCGAGGCCGGCGATCCAGCCGGTGATGTCGTCGTGCAGGCCGAACTTCTCGTGCAGGACGCCGACCAGCTCGATGGTGCCGATGAAGAAGGCGACGGCGATGGACAGGCCGGTGATGGCGAGGTTGTAGAAGACCTTGCGGACCGGGTTGGAGAACGCCCACTGGTAGGCGAAGTTCATGAAGGTGCCGTCGAGGGTGTCGAACAGGCTCATCCCGGCGGCGAAGAGCAGGGGCAGGCAGAGGATCGCGTACCAGGGCAGTCCCGCCGCCGCGCCCGAGCCCGCCATCACCATCAGCGTCACCTCGGTGGCCGTGTCGAAGCCGAGGCCGAAGAGGAAGCCGAGCGGGTACATCTGCCCCGGACGGGAGACGGACTTCGTCAGCCGGCCGAGGACGCGGTTCATGAACCCCCGCGAGTCCAGGTGCGCTTCCAGCTCCCTCTCGTCGAACGCGCCCGCGCGCATCGCCCGGAAGACCTTCAGGATGCCCACCAGGGCGACCAGGTTCAGGGCGGCGATGAGGTAGAGGAACGTGCCGGAGACCGTCGTGCCGAGGAAGCCGAGCACCTGGTGGGTGGTGGAGCCCTCGTTCATGACCTTCCCGGCCAGTGAGGTGCCGCCCGCGATCAGCAGCGCCAGCAGCACCACCACGCTGGAGTGGCCCAGCGCGAACCAGAACCCCACCGACACCGGCCGCTTGCCGTCGGCCATCAGCTTGCGGGTGGTGTTGTCGATCGCCGCGATGTGGTCGGCGTCGAAGGCGTGCCGCATGCCGAGGGTGTAGGCCGTGACACCGAGCCCGACCCCGAAGACATCGGTGCCCACCTTGTAGTGCTCGGGCGCGACGAGGACGTAGAGGATCCCGAACGCGACGACGTGCAGGGCGACGATCACCGCCAGCAGCCCCACCGTCTTGACGGTGTCCTCACGTCGCCAGCGGAAAGACGCGGCATCAGCCATGGGTTCACGCTCCAGCACCTCGTGGATCACTTCGTGAGCTGCCGTGGCCGGTCTCCTGGCTTACGGGTCGTGCGTCCGCCGTCCCTGCCTTCCCGGTCTGCGACCAGTGGCCCGGCGGTGCCGGACGGAACGGGAACTCCCCGATCACAGTGGCGAGGGCCGCGTCGACCTTCCATCGACTTCCCGAACACCACGGCCCGCCCACCGTAGAGGGGCACGCGGTTTCCTGCATAGCTGCGTACCTGCGCAGGTATCGAAGATCACAAACAGGGGCCTGCCAGACTGGCCCCATGCATCTCGTGCCTGCCGACCGAGCCGACCGTCGTTCCATCGACGGGCACCGGGTGTGCGAGGCGATCGCCGCCATCGGTGAGACGGGGCGCCTGCGCACCTGGGCCGACCGCTTCTCACTGCTCGCCGACGCCAACCGGCTGGCGCTGCTGGTCGCGCTGCACCGCACCGGGCCGCTCGCCGTGTCGGATCTCGCCATCGCCACGGGGATGAACGACCCCGCCGTCTCCCAGGCCCTGCGGCTGCTGCGGGCGGCCGGGGTCGTCGCGGGGGAGAAGGAGGGGCGCGTGGTGCGGTACAGGGTGGTGGACGAGGACGTCCGGGGGCTCTTGGAGCACTGCGTCGGCTGAACGGCCGTGCAAGGTTCCCTTTCCGGGCAATGTGGACAGGTACAGATTCCGTACCGTCGTCCGTCCCCTGGGAGCCCGTATGGCAGACCTCTCGCCGGACCTCTCGTCCAGGAACCCCGACTGGTGGCGGCAGGCCGTCGTCTACCAGGTGTACCCGCGCAGTTTCGCCGACGCCGACGGTGACGGCCTCGGCGACCTGCGGGGCATCACCGAGCGGCTGGGCCATCTCGCCGGCCTCGGCGTGGACGCCCTGTGGCTGAGCCCCTTCTACCCCTCCGAACTCGCCGATGGCGGCTACGACGTCATCGACCCGCGCGGCGTCGACGAACGCCTCGGCACCCTGGACGACTTCGACGCCCTGGTGGGTGAGGCCCACCGGCTCGGCCTCAAGGTCGTCGTGGACATCGTCCCCAACCACACCTCCCATCTGCACCGCTGGTTCCAGGAGGCGCTGCGTGCCGGGCCCGGTTCCGCCGCCCGGGAGCGGTACGTCTTCCGGCCGGGGCGCGGTGCGCACGGCGAACTGCCGCCCAGCGACTGGCAGTCGGTGTTCGGCGGCAGCGCCTGGCGGCGGGTGCCCGACGGGGAGTGGTACCTGCACCTGTTCGCCCCCGAACAGCCCGACCTCAACTGGGACAACGAGGAGGTCCGCGCCGACTTCCGCACCACCCTGCGGTTCTGGTCCGACCGGGGCGTGGACGGCTTCCGCGTGGACGTCGCCCACGGCCTGGCCAAGGACCTCACCGAGCCGCTGCGGGACATCGGCGGCATCGGCGCGACCGGCGAGCAGGCCCTGCCGCTGGTGCCGCCGGGCAGCCACCCGTACTGGGACCGGGACGAGGTCCACGAGATCTACCGCGACTGGCGCAAGATCTTCGACGCCTACGGCCCGCCGCGCACCGCCGTCGCCGAGGCATGGGTCCCCGGCGCCCGGCGCGCCCTGTACGCCCGTCCGGACGAGCTCGGCCAGGCCTTCAACTTCGAGTACCTGGAGGCATGCTGGGACGCGGAGGAGCTACGGGACGTCATCGCCGCCTCGCTGGTCACCGCCCGGACCGCCGGGACCTCCGCGACCTGGGTGCTGTCCAACCACGACGTCGTACGCCACGCCTCCCGGCTCGTGCTGCCGGCCGGCACCGATCCGGCCGCCTGGCTGCTGTCCGGCGGCACCGCGCCCGCGATCGACACGGCGGCCGGACTGCGCCGGGCCCGGGCGGCGACCCTGCTGATGCTGGCGCTGCCCGGTTCGGCGTACCTCTACCAGGGGGAGGAACTCGGCCTGCCCGAGG
Source organism: Streptomyces canarius (assembly GCF_014650735.1). Taxonomy (NCBI): domain Bacteria; kingdom Bacillati; phylum Actinomycetota; class Actinomycetes; order Kitasatosporales; family Streptomycetaceae; genus Streptomyces; species Streptomyces canarius. The sequence continues at coordinate 7,089 of NZ_BMVN01000013.1, read as the reverse complement.
TCGCCGACCTGCCCACCGAGGTGCTCCAGGACCCGATCTGGGAGCAGACCGGCCATGTCCGCAAGGGCCGCGACGGCTGCCGGGTGCCGCTGCCGTGGACGACGACGGGACCGTCGTACGGCTTCGGGCCCGGGCCCGGCTGGCTGCCGCAGCCGACGTCCTTCGCGGCGTACGCCGTGGAGGCGCAGACCGGCACCGAGGGCTCCACGCTGGAGCTGTACCGCTCGGCCCTGCGGCTGCGCCGCAAGCTCCTCCAGGGCGAGACGCTGACCTGGACGCCGGACGCGCCCGCGGGCGTCCTGGACTTCGGCCGCACCGAGACCTGGCGGAACGTCACGAACCTCGGCACCGAGCCGGTACCGCTGCCGCCGGGCGAGGTCCTGCTGAGCAGCGGCCCCCTGCCGGAGGGCAGGGCCCTGCCGCCGGACACCACGGTGTGGCTCGCCTAGCCGGCCGACGGAACGGGGCCGGGGGTGAGGCCGGCGCCCGTGCCGCCGCCGAGGCCGCCGAGGTCCAGCGGGGTGGACGTGGCGGTCGGCGGCGGGGTGAGCACCACCTCCGGCTGGCCCGCCGGCGGGGCCGGCGGCGTCAGGTCGGACGAGGGCAGCTTCGGCGGGGTGGTCTGGTTGAAGATGGTCTGGTCGAAGTCGACCAGACCGGTCTTCTCCATCACCGTGATGTGGTCCAGGACCGTGTCGTTGGCCTGGTCGGCGAGGGCCCGCACCAGCGAGTTCTTGGTGGTCGAGCGGATCTTCGCGATCGTGTTGAAGATGGAGCCGTGCGTCATCCGCAGGATGTTGGCGAAGTCGGTGTCGAACTGCTTGCCGCTCTCGCCCTTCAACTGGTCGACGAAGCCGACCTGTTGCGGACTCGCCACGTTGGGCAGCGTGATGTTCAGCATGGGGGCGATCTTGCGGCAGGAGGCGTCCAGCGCGGCGTGCCCGTCGACCAGGTGCTCACTGGCCGTCTTGACCCCCTTGGTGGACCCCTTCTGGAGCCCGATCTGACCGAGCGGGTACTCCCACAGGCCGGCCGCCCGCACCTTGACCACGAAGTCCCGGTCGGCCTCGGTGAGCGGTCCCCACTGTGTCTGCGCGATGATCCGCGACTGCGAGCTGGAGACGGTGCTCAGCCCGAGCATGCTCGGGTAGGCGAGGGCCGCGAGGGTCAGGGCCATCGCACCGCCCACGAAGAGAGTTCCCGTCGCGTTCCGCGAAAAGCGCACCGTTCCTCCTGCCTGCGGGTCCCGCCCGTCGTTCGGACGCACAGCAGTACGGATGCCGGGGCCGCTCGTCTCAGTGCCCGCGGGTAAAGAATCTCCCGGGTGCGTTGGCGGAAGGTTGACCGCTGCCGGGCACAAGGTTGACCACTCCTCGGGAGAAGGCAGACCGGGGCCGCCCCTAGATTCGCCGCATGCCCCCACCGTCACCGCCCCGGCTCCCCGCCGCGCTGCCCGTCCTGCCCTACCGCAAGCCCACCAAGGGCCGCGACTACTGGGTGCTGGACGACGTCCTGCCGGACGTCGACGCCGTACGGCAGCGGTGCCTGGCCAAGGACGACTGGGTCGAGGGGTACCCGTACACCTCCGAGACCTGGCCCGGCCTGCGCGCCATGCCCGGTCTGGAGCCGGGTGAACTGGCCCGGATCGAGCGGCTGGTGAAGAAGGCGACCGGGGCCCGGGAGCTGTGGGTGCAGCGGGCGCCGGGCGGCGGCACCCTCAACCACAACTGCGTCCAGGTGGTCGGCGAGGGCGAGAGCGAGCCCCGCCCGCACACCGACTCCCGCGCGCTGTGCCGGTACGCGGCCGTGCTCTACCTCAACCCCGGGGCGCCCAAGGACTGCGGGACCGCCTTCTACCGCCAGTCGCTGCCCGGCGGCCGGCTCGGCGGCAACATCGTCCAGGCCCCGCACACCAACCTGGTCGAGGCGCTGGGGACGCGGTACGTCCCGGCGGACCACTTCGAGGAGGACGTCCGCGTCCCGCACCGGTACAACCGTCTGCTGCTCTACCACGCCAACCTGGTGCACAGCGCCACCGGTTACGCCGGCCGGACGCTGGAGGAGAAGCGGATGACGGCGGTGTTCTTCTGGATGGCCTGACCGGCACGGCCGGCACCGCCCGCCCTCGCGTGGGGTCGCGGGCGGTGTGAGGAGGCCGGGTCCGCGGTACGCATGACCGGTATGAGCAGTGTCGCCATCGTGGGAGCCGGGCCGGGGCTCGGAACCGCCGTCGCGCGCCGGTTCGGGCGGGAGGGGTTCGCCGTCGGGCTCGTCGCCCGGGACCGGGGGCGGCTGGACGCGATCGCCGGCGCACTCGCGGCCGAGGGCGTCACCGCCCGCGGGTTCGCCGCCGACGTGCGCCGGCCCGAGCGGCTGGCCGCGGCGCTGGGCGAGCTGGCCGACGCCCTCGGGACCGTCGAGGTGCTCCAGTACAGCCCGGTGCCGCACCGCGACTTCATGCGCCCCGTGCTGGAGACCCGGCACCGGGACCTGGTGGGGCCGATCGAGTTCTCCGTGTACGGCCCGGTGGCCGCCGTGCAGCAGGTGCTGCCGGGCATGCGGCGGCTCGGGCGGGGGACGATCCTGTTCGTCAACGGCGGGAGCGCCGCCGTACCGCATCCCGAGCGGGCCGGCACCTCGATCGCCTTCGCGGCGGAGAGCGCGTACGGGCACCTGCTGCACGACCGGCTGGCGAGCGAGGGGATCCACGTCGCCCAGCTGATCATTCCCGGGGTCATCACGGCAGGTCACGAGCGCAAGGACCCGGAGGTGCTCGCGGAGAGGCTGTGGACCCTGCACCGGGAGCGGCACGGGTTCCGGCACTACGCCGACGACCTCGGCGGCTGACCGGCCGCCGGCCGGAGGCGGTCACCCTGCGGAGAATGACGTTGTGAGCCAATATGGGGCTATTGGCCGCTTCGCTCTCTTCAAAGGGGGCCCCCATGGCTGTCGACATCCCTCCGCTCGTCAAGCCGTCACGGCTCAGAAGCCGGGGCGGTCTCCTGGGCGAGTGCCTGGCCGAGTTCCTCGGAACCTTCGTCCTCATCTCCTTCGGCTGCGGTGTGGTCGCGATGGCGGTCGCGGCACTGCCCGGTTCGGGCCGGGCCGCCACCCCCACCACGATCTTCCTCGCGGCGGGTGACTGGCTCCTGATCAGCTGGGGCTGGGCGCTGGCCGTCGTCTTCGGTGTCTACGTGGCCGGCGGCGTCAGCGGCGCCCACATCAACCCGGCCGTGACCCTGGCCATGGCCGCGCGCCGCGGCTTCCCCTGGGTCAAGGTGCTGCCCTACTGGTTCGCGCAGGTCGTCGGCGCCCTCACCGGGGCCGCGCTGGTCTACCTCGTCTACCACAACGCGATCGACGCCTACGACAGCGCCGTGCCGGGACCGAAGGTGAACGGGCACACCAACGCCACGTTCTCGATCTTCGCGACGTTCCCGGCCGCGTACTTCCACGGCGGCATCTGGGGACCGCTCATCGACCAGATCGTCGGCACGGCCTTCCTGCTCATGCTGATCGCGGCCGTGCTCGACCTGCGCAACCAGGCCGTGAAGGCCAATCTCGCCCCGCTGATCGTGGGCTTCGTCGTCGCCGCGATCGGCATGTCCTACGGCGCCAACGCCGGCTACGCCATCAACCCGGCCCGTGACTTCGGGCCGCGCCTGCTCACCTACGCGGCGGGCTGGGGCAGCCTGGCGTTCCCGGGCAGCGTGTCCGGCTCGTTCAGCGCCTACTGGTGGATCCCGATCGTCGGCCCGCTGATCGGCGGCCTGATCGGGATCCTGGTCTACGACCTGTTCATCGGCGACGTGCTGCTCCTGCGGTCCGAGCTGGCCCAGTTGCCGGAGCCGGGCAGGTCGACCCCGGTACGGACCACCGACGAGGAGTAGTCGCAGGACCGGGCTGGTGGCGCCCGGGGCCGGGCACCACCGGCCCGCCGGCCCCGCCCGCCGTCGCGGGGGCGTCCTCGCGGAGGCCGTCCGGGACCGCCCATCCGCCAGGCCCTCTTCCGAGGACGACCTGAGGTGTCGCACCACCCCAAGCCCTACGAGTCCAAGTACCTGTCGGACCAGACGACCGGCTTCGTCTGGGAGTTCTCCGGCGGCAGGCTCGTCATCACCGGGACCTGCCCGGAGTGCGCCGGCCGCACCGAGCACCCGGTGCCGGACGTGATGCCCGGCGCGGTGACGAAGGGCGGGAGCGGCGGGGCGTCCGCGCGGGAGGACGAGGTGCCGAGCGAGGTGTACATGCGCTGCCGGTGCCGGCTGCCGCATCCCGGGGACGCGCGGGAGAGCGGCGGCTGCGGGGCCAAGTGGGTCGCCGTCCGGCAGCCGGGGACCGGCTCATGACGCCGGCCCGGAGGTACCTGCCCGAAGAACTCGAGGTCCGGGAGAACGTCGCCGAACTCCCGGGTGGCTACCGGGCGGCGGTCGTCGTGCTGGTGGCGGCCGGGCTGGTCCTGCTGCTCGTCGCCGCGTTCTTCGCCGTGTCCGCCGCCCACGGCAGGCCGGGGGAGGAACTGAAGTACGCCCATGCCGCGAAGCTGCTGGGCTGGGAGGAGGGGGAGCGCGACCGGATCGCGTCGCGGATCCGCGTCACGCGCTGGGCGACCGTGCTCGGCGTGGCGGCCACCGCGTCCGGCATCCTGCTCACCTGGGTGTCCCCGGGGCCGGACGAGCCGGCGCGGACGGTCCAGGTGCACACCCGGGGCCAGACGCTGTGCGGCGAACTCCTGGCGGTCGACGGCAGCGGCGTCACGGTCAAGATCAAGCCGGCCGGTCCGGGCGAGGGCAAGGGCGCGGCGACGATCCGCCATCTCACCTGGCAGCACGACGCCGTGAGCGTGGCCCCGGCCGACACGTGCTGACCGGCCGGCGCCGCCGGGCCACGCCCCGTTGCCCGCGGTCGTGCCCTTGGTGCCGACGGCCGTGTGCTCGTGCAGCCGGCGGGCGTCGACGGGACGCAGGACGATCAGCCCCGGGGCGAAGGGCCGGCGGCCGGGAACGTCGGCCGTGCCGCATGGGCTCCCGGACCGTCGGTGCCGGTGACGCCTACCCGGCTGCCGACCGGGGGATCGCCACGGTCGTGACCACCCGTACGGCGCTGGGCGTGCGGGGTGTCGAGCCGAACCCGAACCGCACGGGCGGCAGGACCGGCGCCGGCGGGCCTTGGTCCCGGCCGTCGTACACCGTGCCGGCCGACACGACCGGGAGCAGGTCGAGGGCGCCGTACCACTCGCGCCGCCCGCCGCCCGCGCTGCCCCGGGTGCGCACGCCGAGCAGCAGCCTCGCGGGCGGGTCCGTCAGCGCCGTCCAGGCCGGCCGGGCGGCGAGCGGCGCGGGCACGGCGCGCAGGAGCCGGCCCATGAGGCCGCGCCGGCCGGTGATGAGGCGCAGCTCCAGCGGGCCGGCCGTGATCTCCCAGCGCCGGCCCGCGACCCGTACGACGACGGGGGTGACCTCCACCTCGTCGAAGGCGTAGGTCGCGGCGATGAAGTCGGCGGTCCGCCGGGAGGGTGCCAAGAGCAGCCGGTGCCCGTCCGCCCGCTCGACCATGACGTCGCTGAACCGCCCGAACGGCGACCGGGTCCAGTGGCCCAGCACCACACGGGTGCCGGACGCCGTGCCGGTCCCGACGATCCATCCCTCGAAACGCATCCGCGTCCGCCGGCCGGGCACCGCGTCACCGCGGACGCGGCGCGGACCGGGCGCTGGACCGGGGCTTCCCGCCGGGCTTGCCGCACCGCGGCCTCCCGCACCGCCACCAGGCCGCCAGCCAGCCCGCCTGCATCGCCGCGTCGAGCAGGTACGTGGGGCGGATCCGGCCGAGGGGCACGTAGACGAGGTCGACGGCCAGCAGGGTCACGGCGGACCCGACGCCCGCCCGGCGCGCCTGGCCGAGGGATTCCGGGGCCGGACCGGTGCGCAGCAGGCTCCAGCCGGTCGTGGCGAGCAGCCCCGCCGTCGCCCGCTGGAGCCAGACGTCGGTCTTCGGTCCGAAGACCCACTCGAAGCTGCGCAGGTGCAGCAGGGGCCACCCACCGCCGACGAGATGGAACAGGCCCTGGGCCCGGGCGACGGCCACCGCGCTCATCGGCTTCCTCCCGGTCACCTCATGTCCCCCTGGACACCACCGGTCCCGAGTGACCCGCGCGTGCCCCGGCAAACCGGCCGGCGCGGGTCAGAGGACCAGGAGCAGGGCGGCCAGGGCGGTGAGACCGGCGCACACCGCGAGCGCCACGCCCACGCAGCGCCGCCGCAGCTCGGCGTACCGCTGCTCGTACTCGCCCCGCAGCGACACGCACCGGGCGGCGATGCGTTCGAGGTCGGCCCGGGCCCGCAGCAGACTGTCGGCGACGTACCGCCGCTCGACCTCCTCGCGCTGCGCCGTCGTCAGCCAGTCCAGGGAGCCGGCGAACTCCCGCGCGCGCTGCTCCGCCTCCGCGACCCTGGCCTGCCACAGCAGGTAGCCCTCGACCTCGTTGCCGAGGTCGCCGCTCACTCCGGCCCCCTGCTGGGGCAGACCGCTCATCCCCGGCCCCGGTCGCTCGTGATCGCGACGGTGTGGCCCTCCTGCTCCCGCATCGCGATGTCCGGGTGGTGCAGGTCGAACGCCGGGGATTCGCTGCGGATCCGCGGCAGGGTCAGGAAGTTGTGCCGCGGTGGCGGGCAGGTGGTGGCCCACTCCAGCGAGCGGCCGTAGCCCCAGGGGTCGTCCACGCCGACCGGCTTGCCGAACTTGGCCGTCTTCCAGACGTTGTAGAGGAACGGCAGCATCGACAGGCCGAGCAGGAAGGAGCCGATGGTGGAGAGCGTGTTGAGCGCGGTGAAGCCGTCGGCGGCCAGGTAGTCGGCGTACCGGCGGGGCATGCCCTCGGCGCCCAGCCAGTGCTGGACCAGGAAGGTGGTGTGGAAGCCGACGAACAGCGTCCAGAAGGTGATCTTGCCGAGGCGTTCGTCGAGCATCTTGCCGGTCCACTTCGGCCACCAGAAGTGGAACCCGGCGAACATCGCGAAGACGACGGTGCCGAAGACGACGTAGTGGAAGTGGGCCACCACGAAGTACGAGTCGGAGACGTGGAAGTCCATG